>DASVUT010000361.1:0-5199 GCA_036386955.1 Sphingomonas sp.
GCATAAAATCGCTATCCGAAGGTCCAAACGGCCATCCGGCACGCTGGTTCCCGCGTCCGCACAAAAGTTTTTCAGCCGCGTCCCAGCACCGCGAACGCGATTTCATAAGCCCCGACGAGTGGGTCGTGGTGGAGCTTCGAGCGAAGCTGACGCGACAGGCCCTCCATCACCCGGCCATAACGGCTGCCCGCCAGCTCGCGCAGATCGTCCGTCTCCACCAGCGCCCGGCTGCTGACGCGCAGCACGGCTCGGCCGGCATCGCCATCGGGCTTCACCGTGATGCGCACCTGCGCGGCGGCGTCGCACGTCATGGCGAGCTCGACCATCTCGGTGACCAGGAACGCGATCGCGACCGCCACGTCCTGGTTGACCATGAACGGGTCGATATCGAGCGTGATCGCCAGCCGCGAACTGCCCTCGGGCGCGGTGGCGCGCAGGTTGGAGGCGAGCTCGCCGATCATGGTGCGGATGTTCAGCCCGCGATTATCCTCCATCTCGGCAAAATGGTGGCGATGGACGACCGCCAGCGCATCGACGCGCCGCTGGATCGAGGCATAGGCATCGGTCGCATCGGCGGAGCGCGCGCCGCGGGCGTGGAAATTGATCAGGCTGGCGATGACCTGAAGGTTGTTCTTGACCCGGTGGTGGACCTCGCGCGTCAGCTTGGTCTGACGCACCAGCCCTTCGGCCAGGCCCGCCTCGTGCAAGGCCACGGTGCGGCTGATCGCCCGAAACGTATCGCCCAGATCGCGAATTTCCTGCGCGGGGAGCGTCCGGGCGATCTCCGGGTCGATCACCTCGCCGGGCGTGAACGCCGCCACCTCGCGCCGCAGCTGGCGCAGCGGGCGGATCAGCAATCGATCGACCACGAACCACGAAATTCCGGCGCCCGCCGCCCACATCAGCAACGGCAGCAGCAGCGCGACGACGAAGGAGGAGGACAGCGGCACCGTCCGCGTCGTGGTGACCAGAACCAGATCGCCCACTCCTAAATTGGTGCGCAGCGACACCACCCGGCCGAACGGCTGACCCAGCGGATCATCGTCGGGCACCGGGTCGAGCGGTAGCATCTCGGCACCGCTTTCGAGCGCGGTGCCAAAGGCGGTCGCGCGGCTGGTCGGGCGGCCGAGATCGGCGAGAAAGGCGGACGGGAAGAAGGCCCGGGCACGCAGCGCACCGCCGGTGCTGACGATCCCCAGCATCAGGCCGCGCCCGGGAAGGATGGAGACCACGACATCGCTCGATGCCCGTGCGGTCGCCATCCCCGCGACCCCCGGCAGCGTCTCCCCACACAGGATACGGCCACGCGCGTCGGTAATGGCAAAGCGCGTGCCATTGGCGGCTTGCCGGGCGAAGATACCCTGGATGCGCGCGCAACTGGGCGCGTCCTGACGATCGGTGGCGAGCGCATTCAGCGCCGATCGCAACGCATTGATGTCGCCGACCAGCTCGACCGCGATCGCGCGTCCGCTTTCGTTGGCGGCAATCCGCGCACGGGCGCGTGCCTCGTCGTCGGTGACGCGGCTGGTCTGCAGGGTGGCGACGACGGCGATCAGCGCCAGCGGAAGCAGCGCCGCGCTGAGGATTGCCAGAAGCTTGGCACCGGTGGGCAGGCGCGCGAAATCGAGCGGTCCGCCTGGGTGCGTGCCCGCCCGGTCCAGCAGCGATAATAATCCCCCGACAAAACCCGGCTGGCGTTGTGGAAGACGGCGGGGCACCGGATCGGCCATGAGCGGCCGGATTAGTCCAGCTTGCCGAGCAGGTCCATCATCTCGTCGGGCACCTTCTCTTCCACGGTCTGCTGGTACACCGAACGCAGCGCCGATCCCATGTCGCGGCCGCGGGTGGAGGTTTTTGTCGGGAGCGCGCCGGCACTGTCACCGCCATCGACGGCGCGGGTCGGATCATCTGCCTTGATCGGCTTGTCACTGGACTTCAAAACATCCCCCCGGCACGGCCATGCAACATTGGCCGTTCACGACGTTCACGGCGCACGATCACACATCGTGAGGTCCGCTCCCCACGAACAGTCGTAGCGTTCAAGATCAGGGAAACCAAATCGCATCTGGTTTGTTCCCCGTTCACCTGCAAAAAAACGACGGCGCGTCCAATCGGGGGCGCGGCGTCGATAATCGTTGAAAATGGCGCGCCCGCCGCACAGATGGTGGCGCTTGGACCCAGGGAGTAATCGTTACCCATGTCGCTTGGACAGCAACTCGCCCCGCATCTCCCGTTCCTGCGTCGCTATGGTCGCGCCCTCACGGGCAGCCAGACGCATGGCGACAAATATGTCCGCGCGACGCTGGAGGCGATCGTCGCCGCGCCCGATCAGTTCCCGAAGGACGTCGATCCGCGGCTTGGGCTGTACCGCATGTTCCAGGGCATCTGGTCCTCAGCCAATGTCGACGAACTGGGTCGCGAGGCGGGTGATCTGGGCGACGAGGAAGCCGTGGCGCAGGCACGGCTGTCGCGCATGACGCCGCTGTCGCGCCAGGCGCTGCTGCTGACCGCGATGGAGAATTTCACCCCGGAAGACACCGCCTATCTGATCGAGGTCGACCCGACCGAGGTCGAGTCGCTGGTCGCCGAGGCCTTGGCGGAGATCGAGCATCAGACGCGCGCCCGCGTGCTGATCATCGAGGACGAGCCGATCATCGCGATGGACATCGAGTCGATCGTTCGCGATCTCGGCCATGACGTGACGGGCGTGGCCGTCACCCGCGACGAGGCGCTGGCGCTGGCGATGGAGGATCGACCCGGGCTCGTGCTCGCCGACATTCAGCTGGCCGACGACAGCTCGGGCATCGACGCGGTCAAGGACATCCTGGCGGAGTTCGAGGTGCCCGTGATCTTCATCACCGCCTTCCCCGAACGCTTGCTGACGGGCGAACGGCCCGAGCCGACGTTCATGATCACCAAACCCTTCCAGCGTTCGACCGTTAAGGCCGCGATCAGCCAGGCCTTGTTCTTCGATCAGAACACCGTCCCTGCGTAAAAGATGTTATATTCGGTTACGGACCCAAAACGGTTTTGGAGGGTTGAACCGTCATGGCCGATGAACCCGAGACTCACCTGAACGCAACCGAAGCGCGCGCGGGCGCGACGCCGCACATGACGCGGGTGATCCTGCCCGCGTCGCTCGCGCTCGTGATCGTCGCCTTCCTCATCGTCTATTTCGTGGTCTGAAGCGGGCGCAGCCCCGCGCGCTGGCATTGCCGTCGGCGCAGGCCTATGTTGGCGTGACCGCGCACCCAGCGTCCGATCGGATTCCATGACCCAGATTGCCACGACGCGTGAGGATGACGACGAGGACGGCGAACCCGAAGCGGTCGTCGAACACGTTTCCCTGTCCGACCCAGAGTTCAAGACACAATTGGGGCAGGTGATCCCGCATCTGCGCGCGTTCGGGCGTTCGCTGTCGGGCAGCCGCGACCTTGCCGACGATCTCGTGCAGGAAACGCTGTTGAAGGCATGGGCCGCGCGCAAGCGGTTTCAGGCCGGGACCAACATGCGCGCTTGGACCTTCATCATCCTGCGCAATCTGTACTTGTCGCAGATGCGCCGGGCGCGGTTCAAGGGTGAATGGGACGATCTGGTCGCCGACCGCATCCTTGCTGCACCTGCGAGCCAGGACCGGCACGTTGAACTGGGCGACATGCAGCGCGCGCTTCTCCACCTGCCACAGCCGCAACGCGAGGCGTTGATTCTGGTCGGCGCGGGCGGCTTCGCCTATGAAGAAGCGGCCGAGATCTGCAACGTGGCGGTGGGCACGATCAAGAGCCGCGTGGCGCGCGGCCGAGTCGCGTTGGAAACGCTGCTGACCAACGGATCGCTGCCGTCGCGGCGCGACCATGACAATGATCGGTCGCGAACCGCGCTCGACACGATCATGGGTGACGTCGACGAACTCAGCCGCGGCCGGTGATCCAGCGGCGGTGATGGTCAGCCGCCCGGCTTGGAATCGAGCTTCATCACCAGCCGCTGCAGGTCCTCGGGGATCGGCGGACTGGCGAACACATGCCGCAGCGCGCACCCGATCGCATCGGTCGATCGCGGCGCGGCGACGAGCTGCGCCTTCGTGTTGTTAATCGAGGTTATGTTCGCCATCATCAAGCCCGAACGGCTGGACCTTAACTTAGTTGCGTCTCGCGCCCGGAAATTTCCTTATTGGCGTCAAAAAAATTGACGAAAAACAAAATCATAGCGGCTGCGCAACGAGCGCGTGCGCAGTCGCCGTTCCTGGCTATGCTGTTGACGCGAGAGCCGATTCTGGCGTCGGCGATCGATGCCGGCGTGTTGCCCGATCCGTCGACGTCCGACCCCGATCAGCCGATTGCGCGCGCGCTGAGGATGGAGCGGCGGGCGCTCGCGCTGCGGCTGGCGATCGGCGATCTGGCGGGCATGCTTGATTTCGAGGCGGTCACCCGCACGCTCAGTGACTTCGCCGACCAGGCGCTCGATCGTGCCATTGCCGCGGCCATCGCCGAACGCACGCCCGGCGAACTCCCGCGCGGCTTCGTCGCCATCGCGCTCGGCAAACAGGGGAGCCGCGAACTCAACTATTCGTCCGATATCGACCCGATCCTCCTCTATGACCCCGACACGCTGCCGTGCCGCCCGCGCGAGGAGCCGGCGGAGGCGGCGGTGCGGATCGCCAAGCGTGTGGTGGAATTGCTCCAGGCGCGCGACGGCGATGGTTATGTGCTGCGTGTCGACCTGCGGCTCCGCCCGTCGCCAGAGGCTACGCCGATCGCGCTGTCGGTCGGGGCGGCGACGGCCTATTACGAGGCGCAGGCGCTGCCATGGGAGCGCGCCGCCTTTATCCGCGCGCGGGCGGCGGCGGGCGACGTGGCGCTCGGGCAACGCTTCCTCCAGTCGATCCGTCCGTTCGTGTGGCGCCGTGCGCTCGATTTCGGCGCTATTGCCGAAATTCGCGACATCAGCCGCCGCATTCGCGATCACCACGCCCAGGGTCAGGCGTTCGGCGAAGGCTATGACCTGAAGCGCGGGCGTGGCGGCATCCGCGAGGTCGAATTCTTCGCCCAGATCCACCAGCTCATCCATGGCGGCCGCGACCCGGCCTTGCGCGCGCCTGCGACCCGCGACGCACTGGCGGCCTTGGCCGCGGCGGGGCGGATTGGAGAAGCCGACGCGGCGGCGCTCGACCGGTCCTATGTTCTGCTGCGCACGATCGAGCAT
>DASVUT010000362.1:0-2766 GCA_036386955.1 Sphingomonas sp.
GCGTCGCGGCCGACGCCGATGCGCACGATCGAATCGGCCGCCGCCATCCCCGTCGCGTCGATCAGGTGCCAGCCGCCGGCCAGCCACACCTCGGCCACGGCATGGAAATCGGGCGGATCGACGCCGGGCGCATAGGCCCCGACAATGCGCGCGGGGATATCGGCCGCGCGGACCATGGCGATCAGCACATGCGCGAAATCGCGGCACACGCCCTCGCGCCGCATGAAGCTGTCCCCGGCGGTGGTCGCGGTGCTGGTCGCACCGGGCACATAAGCGATCTCGCGCCCGACCCACTGCGCGATCGCGTGCACCTTCGCCCCCCCGTCCAGATCGGCGAAGCGGCGGCGGACATAGGGTTCGAGCCGATCGGCGTCGCAATAACGGCTGGGCCAGAGGTAGCGCGTCACCTCGGCCGGCAGGCGCGGCAGCGGGTCCGCGGGCAGCGTGGCGATGGCCGCGGGCGCGCGGTCGACCTCGACGATTGCTCGATACTCCGCCGTCATCCGGCCGGCCGCGCGGGTCCAGGTGCGTCGCCCGATGCCGTCCTCGCCTGTGACCGGCACGAGCGGCTCGGTGCCCGTCGTCACCAGTCGGTCCTCGATCAGCCTTTGATCGGGGGTCTGCGCGACCTCCAGCGCCAACAGCAGGTCGGCGGGCGCGTTGAGCTGATAATCGAGCAGGGCATTGATTTGCAGGCGCATATCGCCGCCATGACGGGTGGGCGAGCGGGCGTCTAGCCTTCCGCGTTGCCGCTGCGCCGCCACCACCCGCGCAGCGCCCTTGCCGCCAGCTCGGCCGGGCCCGGCGCGATCAACAGCCAGTCGCGAAGCGCCGGCCCTGCAACCGCGCCCATCGTCGCCTTGTACCCGCTGTCGCCAGCACCCCAATCGACCAGCGTCGCGCCGCGATTCCGCTGCGCGACGAGATTGCGGTATTGGAGGAGCTTGCCCGGCGAATGTTTGGCGTCGTCGGTGACATAGCTGTTGGCGAGCGCGTGGACGACCGCGCCGGTTTCCAGGTCGAACGAGAATGCCGCCGGCTTTCCGTCGATCGACAGCAACGCCGCGCGCATTATGCCGGCGACGCGAGGGTCACGCGCGGCCGCGCGCCAGAACCGGCCATGCGGCGTGTCGGTGAACTTGGCGTCGCGCTCGGCGCCTTGCCAGCTTTGCGCCTCGACCGCGGCCAGGGTGTCGAACGCGGCGGGCCAGTCCTCCACCTCCAGTTGCCAGTCAAGCGCCCCGGCAGCGGCCATCTGCTTTTCATGCCAGCGGTTCTTCTTGAGCGTCGACGACCTCGGCCACGCCTCCGCCCCGCTCAGGCGCAGCAGCCAGCGCGTGGCGACGAAGCGGTCGAGCACCGTCCAGCCGGCCGCGCGCGCGGCCGCGATCAGCGGCATGGCGGCGGGATCGTCGTCGCCGACGGGGCCGATACGCAGCGCCCTCACCTCCCGCGCGAGCCGCGCGAGCGCCGCGTCGTGCACGCGCGTGTCGGCTTCGAGGGCGACGGGAAAGGTGCGGAACGGCCAATAGCTCCCCGGCACGCTCGCCAGCTTGAGCCAGGCCGGGCCGATCCCCACCCAAGGCAGAACCAGCGCCGGCACGTTGCCCGCTTCCACGATCAACGTGCGCGGGGTGCCGCCATAAGCCTCCACCGCGGCGGCGAACCAGCCGCGCGTCAGGAATCCGTGCGATGGCACCGCGCGGGCCGCGACCGCGTCGATCGCGGGGTCCAGCCCTTCAGCGACCCGGGCGATCAGGGGCAGTTGTAGGGGCAGCGGGTGGGGAAATTGGATGGTCACACCGCCGGTCCTACGGCCGCGGCCTTACCATATCGTCAGCGGCTTTCGTGATGCGAGAGGCTGGCGTAAACGGGCCGCATGCTCAGCCCCCCGACCGTGTCGACGATCGCGCAGACGATCCAGCTGTCGCTCAGCCCGGTGTTCATGCTGGCGGGCATTGGCGCGCTGTTGAACGTGCTCGCCGGGCGGATGTCGCGCGTCGTCGACCGCAGCCGCGCACTGGCCGATCTCCACCCGCGCAGCCAGGGGCCCGAACATGACCGGCATGTGTGGGAATTGCGGCTGCTCGACCGGCGGATCGCGATCATCAACGCGGCGCTGTTCCTGGCGGTGACCAGCGCGATCATGACGTGCCTGGTCGTGGCTTTGCTGTTCATCGCGGTGCTGGCCGACTGGCATCTGGGCGTCGTGGTGGCGCTTTGCTTCATCCTGGCGATGGCGCTGCTGATCGCCAGCCTGACTTCGTTCATGATCGAGGTGCGGGTGTCGCTGCGCGCGGTGCATGTCCGACCCGAACTGCTGGAGCGCGACGCATGATCGAACGGCGGCTGTTGCAGCTCTGCGTCGTGATCGGCAGCTTTTCGCCGCTGGTCTTCGGGTCGATGGGGATCGTGCACGGACCCTCTGCCTTTGGCCGCCCGAGCGACGTGCCGATCGATCTGGACAGCCATTTCCATTACCTGACCGGCATCTTCTTCGCGACCGGGATCGGCTTTCTGACGTGCGTGCGCGATATCGAGCGCAAGACCGCGCGGTTCCAGTTGCTGGGCGGGTTGATCGTCGTTGGCGGACTGTCGCGCTGGGTGTCGTTTCTGACGGTGGGCACGCCGTCGATCGGACATCAGGTGGCGTTGGCGATGGAGACGGGTGTCATGCCGCTGTTGATGCTGTGGCAGTGGCGGGTTGCGCGGGCCAGCGTCCACCCCGTCACCGCTTAGCCCTCTCCCGCGAAGAGCGGGAGAGGG
>DASVUT010000363.1:0-3114 GCA_036386955.1 Sphingomonas sp.
GCTGCACCGATCGCGAGCAGTGCCGCCGCAGCACCAATCAGCCGCGCACCGTTCACGCGGTAGCTGATGAAGTAGATCGGGAGGAACAAGGCGACGCCGACCAGCGACGCAACGACCTCGAACCGCGTCGGTGTGCGCCACAGCCACGGCATCGCGTAAAAGGCGAGGTAGATCAGCCAAGGCCAAGGCCCGTCCCACCAACGCTCAGTCTCCGTCTGCATCACGCCGTGGTCGCGCGTCGCGAGGACGTTCGTCAAGCCGCGCCCTTGCCGTCACCCGCGCCCGCTGCGGAGAACATGCACCAAAGTCCGGCTCAAGCATCCCGCTTCGTGCTGTCGAGCGTCTGGATGTGGGTCTTAGTCGCCCCGGCTTCGAAGACCGTCAGGCGCTCGGCTTCTCTTGGTAATACAAGGGACCGAGTTGATCGATAATCGCGACGGCGTCGAGCGCGCGTCCAGGTTCCGCTCCGGCCGCGACCGGCCTGATCGTTAGCTCGGACTTGTATCCCGTGGGCGTGCTGCTGATCTGCGCGCCGTATTGGGTGCGCACCAGGCTGCGTGTGTAGTCCTTGCGCTTCGCGATTACGAAAGCCGGCCGTCCGGCGGCGCGCGCGACCTCCGCCGCCCGCAGCAGCGTCATCTCTTGGATGAGCGTCGCCGAGGGCGTGTTGCCGATGAACTCGACGGTGATTGTTCCGTCCGGGTTGTTCGTTGATCGGAACCCGTCGGTGCGGCTGACGCCGCCGAGCAGGCTGGTGCCCATGCTGAAGGCTGCTCCGACCAGCGCCCCCATGATGTTGGGGCGAGCACGTGCATAATCGATGACGGCTCGCGGGGTTTCGGGTGCGATCAACGCGAGCGGGATGACATTCGTGAGCGCCTTGCGCCGTCCGTCCGTCACGTCCTTCTCGAACGGTGCAAGGTCGGGCACCAGCTTGGCGTCACCAGCAGGGGCCGCGGCCTTGATTGCGCCGAGGAGGTCTAGAGTTGCCGCATCGCGCGGCATGGGAGCGGCAACGAGAGCCGCCAGAGCATCGGCCGGCCGCTTCTCCGCGACCGCGATTCTTGCCTCGATCTGGCGCGCGCGCGTGTCCACGAAGGCGTGCAGTACATCTGACAACGCGGAAGCCGCCGGCACCGGCATGGCCTTGCCGTCCGCCGCCGGCCGCGAAGCGGACAGGTACTTGCGGACGTCGCCCAGATCACGCCGCGCGCCCTCGACGTTGCCGGTCGCGGCGCGGGCATAGGCGGTGTGGAGCGAGACCATGATGGCGGCCAGCATCTCGGTCGTCATCGGATCCTGGGTGACGAGGCCGAGCGGCGCGAGGGGTCCAGTCGGCCAGTCGACGGTGAGGGCTGGTCGGAGCGCGACCACGCCCGCGAAGTTGCCGATTTCCGCTTCGTTGATCAGGGCCGTGACGTTCGTCTGCGGGTCCAGCTTGCCGGCGGCCGTCCATGGCGAGGGCGAGCCGTCGCCCGCCGAGCGGGACGCCTGAACGATCGTTGCCGCCACCCGCTGCACCTGGAGCGAGTAGGGGCGTTCGGCCGCGGTCGAGCGTGCAAGTGCCGCCGCGCCGGTCGCATCACCCGCCTGCGCGCGGGCGAGCGCACGCAGGAGCGAGAGCGACACGCCCATGCTGCGCTTCATGAAGCGGTCGCTGGCCATGGTCCCGAGCGCCGCGTCAGCCGCGTCCAAGTCCTTCAAAGCATCGGCAGCAGCGCTAGCGCCAAGATGCGCGGCGGCGCGGGCGCGCAGAAGGTGTGCGCGGCGCAGCGTCTGGGTGGGCAGCAGCCGGGGGCTCGCTAGGGCACGGTTGCACGCCTCGATAGTGGCTCCGCTGCCTCTGGCCAGTTCGGCATACGCACGACGTGTGGAGCCAGCGACGCCGCGCATGCCGTCGGTCGACTTTGCGGGATGGACCCGGCCGTCGCACGCCTGGAAGTCCTGCTTGTCCAGCGCCCAAGCCGGTATCGCCACAACAACGCCGAGCGCCAACAGCACCTTGATCCGCCAACCCATCCGATCGCTCCAATCTAAGCCGGGCAAGTCGATCCCGGTGTGACCGAAACGGCTTGCCTGACCTTTCTGACCTTTATCCTAACGGTCAGCCACAAGGCTGATCACTGACAGTACAGAAAGCTAGCGCTAGCTGCGAAACTTAGCCGAAGCTCACCCGGCAACCAGCATAGCTGTCTATCGACGATCCGAGCTGAACGTGTGACCGGTTGCGGGCAGCACCCTTTTCGCACCGAGATGTCAGGTTGTGGGTCGTGGAGACATTCGCATCGGCTGAAGGGCTGATCTTTTGTCTTCCACTAAACTGAACGAGATTCCGGCGCTTGCCGTATACGTGGAGAATCAGAGCCACCGTTCCGTATTGTGCCTCTTTCGGCTCTCGTACGAACGCCACGCCTGCGGCACGCATAGGGCCGTGGTTCCATCGACAATTGTTCGTTCGGACACAGCCAGGGGGCAGAGCGCTCCGCTAACTGCCAAGCCTTAACCTCTTGCAAGCCTTCTGCACTGCATCCAGTGTGCTGACGGGGCAGGGGGAAGTTTCATGAATGATGCATCGCACGCGGGCTTCGCCAAAGCCGCGCCGGATAGTGCTTTCCGCTTCACGGGCAGTTGGCGCGAGTTCGCTCCCATCGCGTTGACGAATCTGCTGCTGACGGTTGTTACCCTTGGCATTTACCGCTTCTGGGCGACGACACGGGAGCGCCGTTATCTGTGGAGCCGCACCGAATTTATCGACGACACCCTCGATTGGACCGGCACCGGCCGCGAAATGTTCAAGGGTTTCCTGATTGTCATGGCGCTGCTGTTGCCGGGCATCCTGTTTCTGCAGTTCGGGGTGCAGGCAATGGTGCTGCGTGGGCAGGCGGGGCTGGCCGGCCTTATCGCCGCCGCGCTCTATGGCGGCTTTTTCTACCTAATCGGGGTCGCGCGCTACCGGGCGCTGCGCTACCGGCTGTCGCGTACCTACTGGCATGGCATTCGCGGGGGCGGTGAGCCGGGCGGCTGGGGCTATGGCTGGTCTTATGTATGGAAGTCGTTCGTCGGCACGCTCGTCCTGGGCCTGATGGTGCCTTGGTCGATGACGGAGCTCTGGAA
>DASVUT010000364.1:0-2313 GCA_036386955.1 Sphingomonas sp.
GCGGACGGCGCGCCGATCCGCGAACTCGTGATGATCCCGGCCCAGATGCCGCGCTTCATCCGCTTACCGGGCGAGCGCGGGCGCTATGTCTCGATCGAGACGGTGCTGCGCCGATTCGCGCCGCAGATGTTCCCCGGATACGAGATCAACGATGCCGCCACGTTCCGGGTGCTGCGCGATTCGGACATCGAATTGGAGGAGGAGGCCGAGGATCTCGTCCGGTACTTCGCCAGTGCGATCAAGCGGCGCAGGCGAGGGCGGGTGATCCGCATGGAGCTGGAAACCGACATGTCGGACGCGCTCAAGATCGTGCTGCGCGACCAGTTGGGCGGCGATGCCTATGCGGTCGAAAGCGGGCATCTGCTGGGGATCACCGACCTGGAGATCGTCGTCGACGAGGATCGCCCGGACCTGAAGTTCCCGCCCTTCACCCCGCGTTTTCCCGAACGGATCCGCGAATATGATGGCGATTGCTTCGCCGCGATTGCGTCCAAGGACATCATCGTCCACCACCCGTATGAGACGTTCGAGGTCGTGCTGGCCTTCCTCAAACAGGCGGCGAACGACCCGGACGTGGTGGCGATCAAACAGACGCTCTACCGCGCGGGCAAGCAGCCCGCCGTCATCAACGCGCTGATCGCCGCGGCAGAAGCCGGCAAGTCGGTGACTGCGGTCGTCGAGCTGAAGGCACGGTTCGACGAAGAACAGAATATGCATTGGGCGTCCGCGCTGGAGCGCGCGGGCGTGCAGGTCGTCTACGGATTCATCGACTGGAAGACGCACGCCAAGGTCGCGATGGTGGTGCGGCGCGAAAATGGCGCGCTCAAGACCTACTGCCATTTCGGCACCGGCAATTATCACCCCGTGACGGCACGCATCTATACCGATCTAAGCTTCTTCACCGCCGATGCCGCGATCGGGCGCGATGCGGCGGCGATGTTCAACTACGTCACCGGCTATGTCGAGCCGCAGGACATGACCAAGGTGGCGCTGAGCCCCCGCGACATGCGCCGCGACCTGCTGGCGCTGATCGATGACGAGATCGCGCACGTCGCGGCTGGTCGCGAAGGCGCGGTGTGGGCCAAGATGAACAGCTTGGTCGATCCCGCCATCATCGAGAAACTGTACGAGGCGAGTGCGGCGGGGGTGGAGATCGACCTGGTGATCCGCGGCATCTGCTGCCTGCGGCCGCGCGTGCCCGGCCTGTCCGATCGCATCCGGGTAAAGTCGGTGGTCGGCCGCTTCCTGGAACATAGCCGCATCTGGGCATTCGGGAACGGCGCCGCGCTGCCCAATGACGACGCGCGGCTTTTCATCTCCTCGGCCGACTGGATGCCGCGTAATTTCGACCGGCGAATCGAATATATGCTCCCGATCACCAACCCGACCGTGCACGATCAGGTGCTCGACCAGGTCATGGTCGCATCGTTGATCGACGACGAGCAGAGCTGGGAACTGGCCGCCGATGGCAGCTACGCCCGCGTCGTACCGGGCGAGCGGCCGTTCAACCTGCACCGCTATTTCATGACCAACCCGTCGCTGTCGGGGCGCGGCGCTGCATCGGGCCAGGTACCGACATTGTCGCTGCGGCACCGGGCATGAAGTGGTTCGGGCGCGACCCGGCCGTCGCCGAACCGCGCACCGGGATCATCGACATAGGGTCCAATTCAATCCGGCTGGTCGTATATCAGGGGCACCCCCGGCTGCCGGCCGTGCTGTTCAACGAAAAGGTCATGGCGGGGCTGGGCCGCGGGCTGGTCAAGACCGGGTCGATCGAGCCCGCCGGCATGGCGGCGGCGCGCACCGCGCTCGCGCGATTCGGGGCGGTGGCCCGCGCGATGGAAGTGACCAGCCTGCGCACGGTCGCGACCGCCGCCGTACGCGATGCCGCCAACGGTCCCGAACTGATCGACGCGGCCGAGCGGCTGGGGCTGAAGGTCGAGCTGCTGTCCGGCGAGCAGGAAGCGACCGCGGCGGGCGAAGGGGTGCTGGCGGGCATACCGGGGGCGCAAGGGATCGTCGGCGACCTGGGCGGCGGCAGTCTGGAACTGGTGCGCGTGTCTGGCGGACAGGTCGGCGAGCGGGTGTCCTTTCCGCTCGGCGTGCTGCGGATCGCGGGGCTGCGGCGGCAGGGCAAGGTGCTGGAACGCCGCGTCGCCCGGCTGGTTGGGGATGCGGGCTGGACGGGTGCGGGCAAGGGATTGCCGCTCTATCTAGTCGGCGGATCATGGCGCGCGCTGGCGCGGCTCGACATGGTGTTGGGCGATTACCCGCTGCCCGTCATCCACCAATATGTGATGCCCGCCACGACGA
>DASVUT010000365.1:0-8025 GCA_036386955.1 Sphingomonas sp.
GTCGCCCCCCGGGCGGCGCTTTCGTCGTCTGGGACCATTATCCGCCGAACGATTGTGTCGATCACCTGAGCGGGTGCCGCTGGTTCTACCACGCCCACCCGGAAGGCGAGCGCGACGGCGGCGAGCACGGGCATTTCCACCTTTTCTTCGACCGCGCGCGCTTTCGCGGCAAGGCCGACACGCCGCTGGCGGGTCCGCCCAGCGGTCGCTCCAGCGGGGCCGATGTGGTCCACATCATTGCCATCGCGATCGATCTGAACGGCCTTCCCATGCGCCTGTTCACCGTCAACCGCTGGGTCACCGACGAATGGCTCTATCCGGCCGCCGCCATCAGCCGTCGCCTGCCCCGCTTCGATCTCAGCCGCGCCGGCGGCGACGCGCTGGTCAACGCCTGGCTAACCGCCGCCATCGCTTTTTTTCGCCCGCAGATCAGGGACGTGCTGCGCCAGCGCGATGCGCGGATCGCCACATGGACCGACATGCCCGCTTCGTTCGAGAATCGTGAGCAAGAGGTTCTGTCCATGACCCCCATTTGCATCAACGACGCGGTTGCCGTCGGTTCGGGATAAGCGCCGCATCGCGGGATAGTGGCTGCTTCAGAGATGCACGGTCAGGTCCGGCAGCCGCACACTGTGGCCGAGGAAATAGTCGAACACGCCGTCGAGTACGCCGCCCAACCCCGGTTGGTTGTTCGCGTAGGAATCGGGCTCGGCAAACTTGATCGCCCTGGCGTCCGTGACCCCCAACAACGTCACCGACGTGCCGGCGCTGAGCGACAAGGTCGTGTCGTTGATCCCGTCGCGGTTGACGTCGGCGACCTTGGTCGACCTCACGGAGAGCCCATCGAGCACCAGTCGGTCTTCGGCCACGTTGAAGTCGGTGATCGTGTCACTTCCGCCCGCGCGGCCGAAATGGAAGCGATCGGCTCCCGCACCGCCAGTCAAGGTATCGCTGCCCAGTCCGCCGAACAGCCAGTCGTCACCCGCGCCGCCGTTCAGCACGTCATTGCCCAGATCGCCGAACAGCACGTCGCTGCCGTTGCCCCCGTTGAGCCGGTCGTTCCCGAGGTTCCCGAACAGATAGTCGTTGCCGTCATTGCCGTTGAGTGTGTCCGCGAACAGCCCGCCGTACAGTGTGTCCTCGCCCGCGCCGCCGTTGACCGTGCCGCCGAAAAAGGGCGCACGCAGCGTCACGCCGTCCTGGATGCCGGTCACCGTCACCTCGGCCACGGCCGTGCTGGTCAGCCCCGCCGCGTCGATCACCGTGTAGGTGAAGCGGTCGACCGTCGTCTCGCCCGGCGCGAGCGCGTCGAAGGCGTCGGCATCGGCGGTGTAGACGAGCGTCTGCGTCGCGCTGTCGAAGCGGACGCTGCCCCGCGTGCCGCTGGTGTCGACCGAGCGGATCGTCAGCGTATCACCGGCATCCGGATCGCGATCGTTGGCGAGCAGCGCGGTCCAAAGATCACCCGTAGCCGCATCCTCGTTGACGGCCACCGCATCGCCGACAGCGACCGGTGCTTCGTTGACGTTGGTCACCGCAACGGTGAAGCCGCCGCTGGTGCTCAGCCCACCCTGGTCGGTGGCCTTAGCGACGATTGCGTAGCTCGCCTGCGCCTCGAAGTCGAAGGCGGCGGTGGTCCGCACCACGCCCGTGGCCGCATCGACCGCGAAGCGCCCGCCCGCATCGTCGACGAGCGTGTAGGTCAGCACGTCGCCAGGCTTGTCGGTCGCCGCGAGCGTTCCGACGACAGTGCCGGCCGCCTGGTTTTCGGCCACGGTCGTGTTGCCCAGCGACAGGGCGGTCGGTGCCGCATCGGGCTGTGGGATGTAGAGCAGCGCCAGTTGCGGGTCGTGATCGGTCGGACGCGCGCCGGTGATCTGCGAATTGAGGTGTACCGCGTCGTAGCGCGCGTTGGTGACCAGCCCACCGGTGACTAGGATGTTGTCCAGCAACTGGGCGTTGCCTTCGAACAGATAGCTGTAGCGCTCTGCCTCGGGAAGCAGTCCGGCGAGATTGGTGAAGACGCCGCCTTGGCCTGGGTCGGTCAATTGGGTCTGCGCGCGTTCGAAATAGAAGCCGTTCCAATCGCCCAGTATGATGACGTTCTCGCCGGCGAGCGCGTTGTTGACATAGGCCTTGATTCCGGCCGCTTGATTGAACCGCGCCGCGTCGCCGGCATCGACCGGCGGCTGGTTGCCGCCCCAAAGCGGATCGCTGCCGCCGCGTGACGTGAAGTGGACGTTGATGGTGGTCAGCGACTGGCCGTTGAAGGTCCATTCGGCAACCAGCGGGCGGCGAGTGCCCGCATAGGCCGGCCCTTCGATCAGCTCCGCACTGCCGACGACATAGCTTACCCGGTCCAGATTGTAGAAATAGCCGTTGCGGATATTGCCGCCGGGCTCGCCGCCAGTGTCGCCCGCCACGGAGGGTGCGACCTCGACATAGCCATAACGCTTGCCCGACAGCGCGAAGATCGCGTCGATCAGACCCTGGGCGGTGACGGTGCCCGACAGATTCGCGCCGTTGCCGGCGCCATCGGCGTCCTGGATCTCCTGCGCGGCGATGATGTCGGGCGCGCGCAGGTTATAGACGATGTCGCTGGCGAGCAGGTCGTACTTGCCGTCGCCGGGATCCAGATTTTCCATGTTGTAGGTCAGGATGCTGAGATGATCGGCATCGCCGGCCAGCGGCGTCGACTCGCGCCCCAGCGTCACGTCCTTGGTTTGAACCACCGCCTCGGTCGCCAGCACCTCGTACCGGTTGCCGCCATAGTTGACGATGCCAGTCACGCTCGCGAGCTCGTCGCCGATCGTGTATGCGCCGCCGGTCACGCCGGACAGGCTCACGCGCGTCGTGTCGAGCTGGATTTTCTCGGGATTGTAATCGGGTGCGAGCGGGTTGGTCGACGGCGAGATGGTGATCCCGCCGCGGTCGTTGACGCCCGTGGCGCCCTGCCCCAGCGTCGCAACGAGGTCGGTCTCGCGGAAGCTGCCCGATGTCGTGTTCGACACGACCAGCGGCCGGTCGATCGTCACGCGCATGCCCTCCAGCGATTCCCAGAAGTCGATGCCGTCGGTCGCGGGATCGTAGCTGGTCAGCCCGTCATCCTCGATCCACTCGGTCGGCGGCGTCCGTCCGCCCACCCCGATCAGCGTCGCGGCCGGCAATGCGTTGTCGCGCGACATGATCGTGATGGTCGGACCGGTGATCTCGGTCAACGTCAGGCCGGTGCCAAACTCGGTCACCGTGCCGCTGACCGTCACGGCGTCGCCCGCGCGCACCGTGGGCGCGGTACCGGTGAAGACCAGCACCGCGTCGGACGTCCGCACATCGCCGTCGCCGGTCGGGTCCTGCATCCAGAAGCCGTTGGTATCGACCGCGGTGACGATCCCCGACGTGGTCACCGGCAGCCCGGCATAGGCCGACCGCAGCGCGTCCCCCTGGATCTGCATGATCGACAGGTTGCCCGAATCGTCATTGGTAATCGTCGCCACGGCTCGCGTGGCAGGCAGACGGACGCCGACGGGATTGGACAGCGTCAGCGTGAAGGTCTCGTCCGGCTCGAAAGTTTCATCGCCGATCACCGCGACGCGGACCTCCTTGGAGGTTTCTCCTTCGGCGAAGGTAACGATCCCGGTCGTTGCCAGATAGTCGCTACCCGCGCGTGCCGTGCCGTCGGTGGTCGCATAGGCGATGCTGGCGCTACCGACACCGCTGGAACGCGTGACGACGAACACCGCGTCGGTGGTCCCGCCCGTGCCCTCGACCAGCGTCACGTCGGCGACGCCGGCGGTCACCGCGTCGGATTTGGTCGCGTCGACCGTCACATTGTCGATGCCGATCTCATCGCGGCTGCCACCGCCCGACGATGTCGGATTGGACCAGCGCAGGTAGAGATAGCCGCCATCGGCGACGATCAGGTCGGTCAGCGTCACGGCGATCCGCTCGCCCGCGAACGTCGCGGCGGTGGTCGCGTCCCTGACGGCGGGCGTCGTGAAGCCCGCCGAATCGACCGCGATATAGGTCAGCCCGTCGGTGGAGTAGGACAACGTCAGCGCGCTCGAGCGGTCGCCGCTGTTGCGATAAGCCCAGTCGAAGGCCAGATCGAAGCGCTCCGCCGCCGAGCCCGCGGAATTCAGCACCCGCGCCTCGATGAAGCCCGCGCCTTCGAAATCGCTGCCGGTCGGCTGAAGGATGAGCGCGCCGTTCGCCGACGGCGAATAGACCCCGCCCCCCGTCGGGTCCGCCGAACCGTTGATCCGTCCCCGCGCGAAGTCGCCGCTGGTGTAGGTGCCGCCGAAGGCCGGGTTCGCATTGTCGCTGAGCCCGACAACCCGCCAAACATCCGAATCGAGCTGGGCTGCCGTCGGCAGTGGCGCGAAACCGGCTCCTGCGAAGCTGCCGAAGCTTTCGGTGAAGACGCGCACCACGCCCGACACGGCATCGTCGTTGACGATGGTGCCCGTCGCGCTCGCGGTCGCGACGGTGGCGCCAGTCACGTTGGACAGCGCCACCCGAACCGTCTCGTTCGCCTCGACGACGCTGTCGCCGTTGACCGCGACGGTGAAGCTATAGCTGGTCTGCCCGGCCGCGATGGTCTGGCTGGTCAGCGCGCGCGCGGCATAGTCCACGCCTGCGGTCGCCGTGCCGCCGTCGACGGTGGCGATGTCGAAGCGGATACCGCCGGCCGGGGCAGGCCCACTCGCGGTGACGGTGTAGGTGAGCGTGACGGTGCCGTCATTGCCCTCGGCCACCTCGCCGCCGCTGATCGACAGCGTGACGTCGTCGTTGACGATCGTGCCCACCCCCTGACCGTCGCCGATGGTCGCCCCGGTCACGCTGGTGACGTTGACGAACAGCGTTTCGTTTGCCTCGACGACGGTGTCGCCCTGGACCGCGACGGTGAAGCTGTAAGTGGACTGACCCTCAGAGATCACCACCCCGCGAAGCGAGACTGCGGTATAATCCTCCCCCGCGGTTCCGGTGCCGTCAGCAGTCGCCACGTCGAAGCTCACACCGCCGGCCCCGGCCGGCCGATCGAGCTGGACGGTGTAGGTCAAAATCGCCGCGCCCGCGTCCCCTTCGGTGACGATGGCATCGCCGATGCTGAGGACGGGCAAGGGGGTGGTATTCGCGGCCTCGCTGGTGACGACGATGTCGTCGATCCCGACCCATTCATCATTGCCGACCGCATCGGTGGTCATGATGCGCACCTGCAGCGTCGCCGCGTTGTTCGCGTCGGCGGGCAGCGTGACGCGGACCGGGGTCACCAGCGTCGCGGCACCGGCGGCGGTCGCGTCGGCGACATAGCCTTGCGGCAAATCGATCCACGGCCCGGTGTCGGACAGCCGATATTGCACGGCGATCGGCTGGACCGCGTTGTCCGTCGTCTCCAGATCGCGCGCGTTGAAGCTCAGCACGATATTCTCGCGTCCGCTCGCGTTGAGGTAGATCGCCAGATAGGGCGCGCGCGCCGTGCCGGAGCCGGCCAGCGCCACCGTGGGATTCGGCAGCGCGAACTCGGTCACGCCGCCGGTGTTGAAGGTGACGGCCGTCTGGTTGGCGTTCACGTCCACCACGGGACTGGTGCCGGTCACGGTCTGCGGGTTGACGCCGGTCGCGCCGGTCAGGTTATCGCCGCGGAACCCGACGATGCTGGGCACGCCGTCCCAATTGTCGTTGGTCGTGATCAGGTCGGGATTGCTCCAATCCTGGCTGAAGTCGCTGTCCGCCAGGTTGAAATACACCGTGCTCATCGTCTCGCTCTCCACTCGAACGTGCACCACGCGACGGGTCGATGCCGTCGCGTGGTGCCGTCATGTGCCTGATCCGGGCTCGCCTAGAATGACCGTGTGACAGCGCAAAGTCACAGGCGCTAAGTTGTTCATGCCGCCCCGCACACGCGTTTGACCCACAACGGCGGACGGGTCATCTAACCCGGATGATCTATTCCCCATCACGTCGCGAGACCCTGGCGGGTATCGTCGCTGCTTCAGCCACTGCCGCCCTCGGCGCACAGACGCCCGAGCCCGCCGCGGCCGCGCTGCTCGATCGGTTCGCCTCCCGGCTGCTGGAACTCGGGCCCGAGCGCGCCACGGGACTTGGCGTGGATACCGGCGCGCGCGGGGCCCTGCGCCGAACGCTGGAGGATCGTTCCCCCGCCGGCGTGGCCGCCCGACGTGCATTCCTCGAAGGCGCGGTCGCGGAGATGGCGCGCCTGCCTCGCACTGGGCTGGACCCTGTCACCCTTACCAGCCTCGCCGTCGCGGACAGCGCGTTTCGCACCGCGCTGGACGGCATGGCGCTGCCTTACGGCGTCGCGACGATCGGCGACTGGCGCAACACCCCCTATGCCGTCATCCAGAATGTGGGATCATGGCTCGACGTGCCGCAGTTGCTCGACGGTGACCAGCCGGTCCGCGATGCAGACGACGCCGACGCCTATCTCGCGCGTCTCGCCGCGATGCCCGCGCAGCTCGACGGCGAAACCGCGCGCGTCAGGCAGGCTAGGGGCCAAGGCCTGGTGCCGCCCTCGTTCCTGCTCGACAAGACGATCGCCGGGATGACGCGCACCATCGCCGATGCGGCAAAGTCCGAGGGGCCGCTGATCGGGCCGCTTGCACGCAAGGTGACGGCGATCCCCGGACCCTGGATCGACCGCGCCGAACGGGTGGTCCGTTCGGGAATCGGGCCCGCGCTGGAGCGGCAACTCGCCGAACTGCGCGCCGAGCGCGCCGTGGCGAGCGACGCGCCTGGCATGAGCGTGCGTCCGCACGGGCCCGAATGGTATGCCTGGGGCCTGCGCGCGGGGACGACGACCCGTCGGAGCGCTGCCGACATCCACGCCTTCGGTCGCGCGCGGCTTGCCGACTTGCAGGCGCAGATGGACACGATCCTCCGGAGCCAGGGCCTGACGCAGGGCAGCGTCGCCGATCGCGCGATGGCCTTGCAGAAGCGGCCGGGCATGGGCTTCCCCGACAATGACGAGGGCCGGCGTCAGATCATCGCCTATATGCAGGGCAGGATCGACGCGATCCGCCCCCGCCTGCCGCGCGCGTTCCGCCGGCTGGCGCGGGGCAATCTCGAAATTCGGCGCATGCCGCTCGCGCAGGAACCGGGCGCACCCGCCGCTTATGGCGGCCCGGGATCGATCGACGGCCGCGTGCCCGGAAAGGTCTGGGTGAACCTCGGCGATCCGTCGATCCACAACAAGGTGACCATTCCCGATCTCCTCTTTCATGAAGGCGTGCCCGGCCATGTCTGGCAAGGCGAATACGCGCAGCAGCTACCGCTGATCCGCTCCATCCTCGCGTTCAACGCCTATTCGGAAGGCTGGGCCCTGTACGCCGAGCAGCTCGCCGACGAGCTGGGCATGTATGAAGGCGACCCGGCGGGACGGCTCGGTTACCTCATGGGGCTGGCGTGGCGCGCGGTGCGGCTCGTGGTCGACACGGGCATCCACGCCATGAACTGGTCCAGGGACCAGGCGCTGGCCGAATTCATCGCCGCGACCGGCCTGCCACGCAGCAATGCGCAAAGCGAGGTCGACCGCTATTGCGCCTGGCCCGGCCAGGCCTGCGGTTACGAGATCGGGCGTGCCGAGATCGTCGCCCAACGCAACCGCGCGGAAGCGGCGCTGGGCGGCCGATATGATTTGCGCGACTTCAACCAGGCGGTCGTCGACGGTGGCAACGTGCCGCTCGACGTACTGGCCGGCAATGTGTCGCGCTACGTCGGCGGAGCTTAGCGGCGGCCGCGCAAGCTGTTCATTACGGCCATTGCCGCGACACCGGCAAAGGCCGCGCTGGTCCACGGCCGCGCCTTGGCGAAGTTCGTCGCCTTTTGCGTGATCGGCGCATCGCCGGAAAAGTGTCTGCGCAACGCATCGGACAATCCGGTCTTGCCGCTGGTTTTCGGGGCAGTCGTTGCGTCGGTCATGCGAACTCCATCGATGCGCGGAAAAGCGCCTACGGCCTTGAACGCCCGGAGCCTCGAGGTGGTCCCAACAATTCGCACGATCTTCGA
>DASVUT010000366.1:0-2066 GCA_036386955.1 Sphingomonas sp.
CTTGCTCGCCGGCTGCGATAGGGGTGCGGACGCGCCGGGGCAAGGCAATGGCACCGCGGCAGGCATGCCGACCGCCCCCGCCAGCGACGAGGTCGCCTCCGACGGTGCACCCGTGGCCGCGCCGAAGGTGGCGATCGACCGTTCGCACAAGGGCGAGCCCGCGCCGACTTTCGCCTTCACGGGCGCAGGCGGCAAGGTCAGCGTGGCGGGGTTCCGGGGCAAGCCGGTGCTGGTGAACCTGTGGGCGACGTGGTGCGCGCCGTGCGTGAAGGAGCTGCCGACCTTGGACGCGCTGGCGGCCAAGCGGACCGTCGAGGTCGTGGCGCTCAGCCAGGACGTGAACGCCGCCAAGGCGCGCGGCTTCCTGGTCGCCAAGGGGTTCAAGAGCTTACGCGGCTACACCGATCCCGACATGCAGTGGCTGGGGCCGGTCACCACCAACCTGCCGACGACGATCCTGTACGACGCGCGGGGTAAAGAAGTCTGGCGCGTGCTGGGCGACCTCGATTGGACGGGCGCAATGGCGACGGAGGCGCTGGCGGAGGTCGGCTGAGCAGAGTGCGTGTCCAATCCTCCCCCGTTCGTGGGGAGGTGCAACAGGCGCTACGGCACGCGCCTGACCGTCAGCACCTTGACCGGCGGTTTCAGCATCTCGCCCTTCATCGCGCCGGTGCCGGCGTTTGGATCGCGCGGGCCCATCCAGATGCGCTTGACCACGTCCATGCCCTCGACCACGCGGCCGAACACCGCATAGCCGGCATTGTCCCCCGGCTGGTCGGGCTTGGCATCCAGCCCGGTCATGTCGCCGACCGCGATCGAGAAATCGGCGCGGGCGGTGCCGACCGCCATGCGTCCCATCGAGATGGAACCATCGGTGTGCGACAGCCCGGTCTTCGTCGTCGGCTCATGCGCGATCGGGGGATAGAGCTTGGCGACCTGGTGCTGCCCCGCCTGAATCAGCCCAGGCCCCCAGGACAGGCGCATCGACCGGAAGAAATCGATCCCATCCAGCCGCCGCGCGTCGACATAGCGCAGGAAATTGGCGGTGGTGATCGGCGCGCGCTCCTTTTCCAGCTCCAGCACGATCGGCCCCGCCGTGGTCGTAATCGCGACGCGCACGGTCGCGGGCTTGGGGGCGGGCTGCGTCTGCGGCGGGGATGCGGGCAGGACGGCGGGCGTCGGGGGCGCGGCGGGTGCGGCGGGTGCGGGGGTCGCGACCTGCGCCGCGGCGAGAAGGAGCGAAAGGATCATGGCGCGTCTTGTACACGCCTCGGTCGGCACGCGCGAGCCCGTTGCCCGCCCGGGCGCGGCTTGCTATCGCGCCGGCATGCATCCGCCGCTCGAAATCTCCCGCGTCACACAAGCGCGCGTTGCCTGTGACGGGGCGTCGCAGATCCCCGGCGGTGCCGCGCTCGGACATCCGCGCGTATGGCTCCAGATCGACGAACTCGGCTATGTCGATTGCGGCTATTGCGACCGCCGCTTCGTGCTGATCGGTGGTGCCGCCGATGGCGCGGACCAGGGCGGATTGCACGACATCACCGAAGCCAGCGGCTGACGCCGCCCGATACGGGCGACATAGAGGCCGGTGGACGGAGGGCTCCGCCGCCCTATATCGGTGCGCATGACCTATACCGATCCCCGCTCCTTCCTGTACCGCGATCAGCTGAGCCCCGAAGCCGCCCAGCGGCTCGCCGCCGATGCGCTGGCCAAGGCCGACGATGGCGAACTGTTCCTGCAATATCGCCGCGCGGAGGCGTTCGGGTTCGATGACGGGCGACTGAAGACCGCCAGCTACGATACCGGCACGGGCTTTGGCTTGCGCGCGGTATCGGGCGAGATGACTGCGTTCGCGCATGCCAGCGAGTTGAGCGAGGCCGCGATCCGCCGCGCCGCCGAGACGATGACGCTGATCGATCCGTCAGCGACTACGCCTGCGGCGCCGCCGGCGCGCACCAACCGGCACCTGTATACCGACGCCGACCCGCTCGACCTGATCCCCTTCGCCGACAAGGTGAACCTGTGCCAGACGATCGACGCCGCCGCGCGGGCGCGCGACCCGCGCG
>DASVUT010000367.1:0-6433 GCA_036386955.1 Sphingomonas sp.
GCTCAGACGCTTTCGGTATGACCGTGACGGCATCATCACGAACATTGATATCCCCTATAGCTGGCTGGAAGATCCTGGGAGAGCCATTTCCGCGGAAATCTCGGAGCTGACAGGGCTCACCGAAGCTGACGTGAAAGGGCAGACGATAGATGATGATGAGGCGGTGCGTCTTCTGAGCACCGGCACGCTCATCATCGCTCACCACTCCCGGTTCGATCGGCCTTGGATTGAAGCTCGGCTCCCCGATGCCGCAGGTCTCGCCTGGGCGTGCACAATGGAGCAGATCGACTGGCGCGCCAGAGGCCTCGAAGGTGGCAAGCTTGGATTTCTCCTGATGCAGGTAGGATGGTTCCACGATGGCCATCGTGCCGCCGCCGACGTCGATGCCGTCATTCAGCTACTGCGACATCGGTTTGATGACGGCCGCACTGCGCTATCCGTGTTGACGGAGAACGCGGCTCAGCCAAGCTGGATTGTTCGTGCCGTCGGTGCAGACTTCAGCGTCAAGGATCTGCTTCGCGGCCGCGGCTACCGATGGGATGCAGGCCGGAAGGTCTGGTGGCGCGAGGTGGCCGACCAGGACCGCACGCGGGAGGAGTTCTGGCTGGCTGCGAATGTCTACGCAGTGCACGCAAATCCGAAGGCCCTAGGCCCCAGTTTCGAAGAGGTATCTGCCTTCACGAGGTTCCTATGACCTTCGTTCTCCTCATCGAACGGCGCTTGCCGCCGAGGATTTGCCAAGTGCCAGACGCAGGTGTGCGTGCGGAGCATGTGGACATGGTTAGCTCTGCGCAGAGGAGCTCGTCGTGAAGCATCCTTTGCGTTTGCTCATCCATGTGCCGCTCCGCGAGAAGCGGGACTGCAGGCAGGAGCTGGTCGGATTCAAAAACGCCCTGTGCGTGCGCGAAATCGGCGAGGTGATGTCGTATGACCTTCTGCCATCCTTCAAGCCTCGGAAGGGGCAGGAGCATCGCCTCATCAGCCATTTAGCTGAGCAACTGAAGCAAGGCTGGACGTTAGCGGTGTGGGATGTTGAGAGGCTCTGGCGTGAGCTGGAGCGTATTCTGGCTGAAGTCGGCTCTGATCGCCCGGTGGTGAAGGCTGCTGTTGATCAGGCTTGGCGCGCTGTATCAACTTCTGACGATGAGCAGATCGTTGACCTGAAGGCATTCGAGAAGCTTCCGAATGGTCACTATGTAGCTATGGTAGCCTTCCGTGAGGACTTCGATTACGATTCGTTGCCGCCTCGTCGCCGTCGACGGATGATAGCTTATAGTAGGCCGAGCCGACCTGCATGCGAGGATTTCTGGGGCGTCCTACATTCTTTTCTCATGAAAAAGTCCGACGCTGCTCGTGCTTGGAGCACGTATCAGCGGTGGGTGAAATGCAATCGTCCACGACCTCCTCGTGCGGATGTGATTTGATGAGCCTACCCTAGAAATCGTCAGCCTAGGCGAAGCGTGCTGCCATGCAGGATCCTCTGCACGTTTGCTTTGCGCTCAGCGTCGGTAGTGCAGCATGCCGTACGACCGTCTGCCGGTCGGTCGAATGATTATGCCCGTTGTCGCAGCAATATGCTGCCAGTAGCACGTATCGGGCCGTGCACGAGGCTTTTGTTTAACGAGGGAAACATGCAGCGACATACATACGTGACGCACGGTCGGTTGGCGGCGCGGGAGGTCCGACTTCGGGCGGCGGCAGAGCGCGCGCATGGCACGCAGGCCATGTCTTTCGAGCAGCTCGTCGCGCGCCTTGCGGGGGGCTTCTGCAATCCGATTGACCCTGAGACGCTGCGCCAAACGATCCAGGCAGTCCTTCACGATACGGCCGTCGGAGAGCTGGACGCCATAAAGGAACTTCCTGGAATGGCCGGAGCGGCGGCCGACACTTTTCGCAAGGCGTGGCGGAGCGGCCTTTGCTTTGTGGCAATCAAGGATCGGCATCCGCGCCTCGCCGCCCTTGAGGCGCTTGAACGCGCGGTTCTCGAGCGGCTTCCTCCCGCGGCAAAAGTGCCGGCGCAGCTTGTTCAACGCGCACGCGAGCGCCTTGCGCATGCGCCAGCCATCCTTGGCAGTGTTGAAATCGTCGGGATCAGCGAGCTGTCGCCCTGCTGGCGCGGGCTTCTTGCTGAGCTCGCCGCAATTGTGCCCGTTACATGGCATGCCGGCCCCCGACCGGTTCCGGTCTGGCTCGTCGATACAACCGTGAACGTCACCACCGCGGAAAGCACAAGCCCAGTGGTGTCTGCAATAAGCACTGCAACCGAGGTGCATGAAGCGGTAGAGGCTCTTCGCTGGGCGCGGGAGCTCGTAGCCTCCGGCCGTGCCCGGCCGGAAGAGATCGGTATTGCGGCGACATCGCCGGCTGCATACGACGATACGCTGCTTGCGCTCCGCTCCGACGCCAATCTCGACCTCGCCTTCGTACACGGCATCCCGGTCACCGCGACGCGCGACGGCCAAGCCGCGGCAGCGCTTGCGGAAGCGGTGCTGCGCGGGCCTTCCCAGAACCGCCTGCGGCGCCTCGCACTTCTAGCCGATGCGCCCGGTACGCTTCTGGGGCGCCTTCCCGATGGCTGGCCGCGAGTCCTTCCTCCCGAGGCGCCGCTAGCGACCCGAGCAGCATGGGAGCGGTTTCTGTCCCGTCTTTTGCCTGCTGACTGGCCAGATGGGCAGGACCATGGTCCGTTACTGCGCGACGTCGTTGAGCGGCTGCTCGCCGGCCCAGATGCCGCAGCCGAGACGGGGGAGGCCCTGCTTCGCGGACGCGCGCTGCAGATCTGGAGGAAGGCGCTGCTGGCGGGGCATCCGGCGGCTCTGGACGATACAATCGCGGCGATGAGACAGGATGATGCTCTGGAGCCCTGCAGGAGCGTCGCCTGGATGCCTGCCGCTGCGCTCGCCGCGTCTCCGCGGCCGTTCGTGCGGCTGCTTGGCCTTACCTCATCCGGATGGCCGCGGCGGATCTCCGAGGACCGGCTGTTGCCCGACCATATCGTACCGTCGATCGAGCTTGAGCCGCTGACGGTCGCTATGGCTGACCGGCGCGACTATGACACGATACTTGCCACGACAGCAGGTGAGGTTGTGCTTTCGCGGGCGCGGCGCGATGCGGACGGACGGCTCCTAGGACGCAGTCCGATCACAAGGGGGCAGGGGGAGACCTACCTCCGTCGCAACCGGACGCCAGGCCACGCTGCAAGCGAGACCGACCGTCTCGTTGCGCGCCCCGAAGAGTTTGCGAACTGCGACATAGCCCAGTCCGCCGCCGTCTGCTGGAGCGACTGGCATTCGCGTGCACTAACCGACCATGATGGGCTCGTCCGACCGGAGCACCCGGCGTTGCTCGCCGCGCTGGCGCGAGTGCAATCGGCCAATTCGGTTGCGCTACTTTTGCGAAATCCGCTGGGTTTTGCCTGGCGATACGCCTTGCAGGTGGAGGCAAGCGAGGCGCCGGTTGAACCCATTGTACTTGACCGGCGCCAGGCAGGCACCCTGGTGCACGAGCTGCTGGATGAGACCGTGCGCGAGTTGGAAGCTGCAGAGGGGCTTGCAGTTGCCTCGCCAGAGCGAGTCGCACACGAGCTTCAGGAAGCCTGTCGCCGGGTAGCCCGTCGCTGGGAGGAAGAGCGGCCGACACCTCCTGCGCTTGTTTGGCGTCAGACGCTCGCGGATCTTTCCGCGGTCGCGGAGGCCGCTTTAGCGGCAAGGGAGCCACCGCTTGAGGGACAGCGCTCTTTTACTGAAGTGCCATTCGGGGGGCAGGAGCCTCGTCACGACGCTGCTGCCCCATGGGACGCGTCGGTGCCGGTAGAGGTGCCGAACACGCCCTTTCGAGTGCGCGGATCCATTGATCGATTGGACCTTTCCGGGTCCGGCAGCGAAGCCAGAGTTATCGACTACAAAACCGGCCGAGTGCCCCGGGATGAAGTCGTGCTTGGCGGGGGCAAGGAGCTCCAGCGGTGCCTGTATGCGTATGCCGTCGGTGTTTTGATCGGGGAGGACGTGCAGGTGGAGGCCGCGCTAGATTATGTCCGCGCGGGAGAAAGGCGGCCACTGCCGGACCCGCCGGGTACGCTTGCTGTCCTCGCCGACCACTTGAGGTCCGCCCATGAGAGCCTGTCTGCCGGGCGGGCGCTGCCTGGGCCGGACGCGGCCGGGGACTTTGACGATCTCGCCTTTGCTCTGCCGGCGAATGCGGCCAACGGTTACTGCGGCCGCAAAGCCGCTGCGGTGGAGGCCGCTCTCGGACCAGCCGCTCTGATCTGGGAGGAACAATAATGACTGTCCCCGCCGCAGCGCTTGCAGACGAGGCTGCCCGGGTCACGGCCATGACGTCCCATGACCGCTCATTCCTAGTTGAGGCCGGAGCGGGCTCGGGCAAGACGGCGGTGATGGCCGGCAGGGTAGCGCTGCTGCTCGCCGGTGGGGCGGAGCCCCGATCGATCGCCGCAATCACGTTCACGGAATTGGCCGCGAGTGAGCTGCTGGCGCGCGTCCGCGACTTCGTGGACGCCCTGCTCGACGGAGACGTGCCGGTGGAGCTTCGGCCCGCCCTGCCGGGCGGACTTTCAGCGGAGCAGCGCGATGCGCTCGAGATCGCCTGCCGGAACATCGATGAGATCACCTGCTCTACCATCCACGGCTTCTGCCAGCGCCTGATCAAGCCGTACCCGGTGGAGGCCGACATCGATCCCGGCGCCAGCCTGCTCGACCCGATCGAGGCCGACCTGCTGTTCGAGGATGTAGTTGACGACTGGCTTCGCGAAAATCTCGAGAGTGGCGAAGGGACCTTGCTCGCTGAGCTTGTCTATCGCAGCGCGGATCGCGCCGTGACGCTCACGAAGCGGGCCGCTGGGATCGTTCGCGACCATCGCAGTGCCTGCGCTCCCCCTGCGGAGGCGATCCCCCCGCTGGTCGAGGCGTTCAGGACCGCCGCCGCAGATTTCGAGGCATTCGTTCGCTCGGCTTCTGCCGAGGAGGTGGAGAGTATCCGGGTCGCCGAATGCTTCCGCACGATGGCCGAGGGCATTGCCGAAGCTGCTGCGGCGGGAGAGCCAGCGGCCGTAGTCCGAATTCTGACCAGCCAAGCTGCGCCGGAGCTTTGCACGACCAGCGGAAGCTTCCGCAAATATCAGAAAAAGGGAAAGTGGCAGGCCGCGGCAAAGGTGGCGGGCCTTTCAAAGCCGGACGGTGACTCGCTTAACGCCCAGGCCGGTGCGCTCAACACCGCCTGCTGCGAAAGCTGGTCGCGCCTGCTAGAGGCAGCCGCGGGGCAGGTGCTCCACGAGTTGCTCGATCTCGCCCGCCCGATCGCGGATCGGTACTGTGAACGCAAACGGATCGCGGCGCGTCTCGACTTCGATGACTTGATCATCGCCGCTCGCGATCTTCTGCGAAGGCATTCCGAAGTACGCGGTGCGCTGGCGCAGCGCTTCCGCCATCTGCTCGTTGACGAGTTCCAGGACACCGATCCCGACCAGACTGAAATATTCTGGCGGCTCTGCGGCGACCCAACTTTGGGTGAGGAGGCGGACTGGCGGACCTTCGCCATCAGACCCGGTGCGTTATTCCTAGTGGGAGACCCGAAGCAGGCCATCTACCGGTTTCGCGGTGCCGATGTCGCTTCTTACCTAGAGGCGAGGGATACCTTTCTCGCACGCAACCCAGACGACGTCCTGTCCATCTCGACGAATTTTAGGTCGTGCGGATCTATCCTCACCTTCGTCAACGAACGCTTCGAACCTCACCTTTCAGCCGACGGACAGCCCGGCTTCACCAGCCTGGACCCGTTCCACCCGGACTGGGAGCCGGGACCCTGCGTTGCCGCTCTCGATGTCTCATGCGCCAACGAGGAAGGTAAGGCGAGCGCGGAGGCGCAGCGTGACTGTGAGGCGGAGGCGGTAGCGGAGCTCTGCGCACGACTGATCGGCAGTCATGGCCTCACTGATCGCCGCGCGGGCGGCACGCGGCCCTGCCGGCCAGGCGACATCGCGTTATTGGCGCCCACCGGCGCCGAGCTCTGGCGCTACGAGGAGGCGCTGGAGCGGCACGGCGTTCCCGTTTCCACCCAAGCGGGCAAGGGTTTCTACCGCCGGCAGGAGATACAGGACCTGATCGCGATGACTCGCGTGCTGGCGGACGGCGGCGACCGCTTGGCGCTGACTGCGCTCCTGCGAGGTCCGCTCGTAGGCCTGACAGAGGAACAGCTGCTGGACATTGTATGGTCGCAGCCCCGCAGGCCAGAGCAGCCTGATACTCCCGTCAGGCTCAGCGTCAATGTGGACCTCGAGCATGTCCACCATCCGTTGGCCCGGGACGTTCTAGGCAAGCTCCGGCTGCTCCGGATGCGCATCAACTCGACAACGCCGCACCAGCTCCTTTCAGAGGCCGTTGATGTGCTTCGAGTGAGGCCGCTTCTGGTGCAGAGGCAT
>DASVUT010000368.1:0-3667 GCA_036386955.1 Sphingomonas sp.
ACTGTCCCATTGCGAAACCGGCACTGACGCCTGCGCCCAGCCCCGCGATCAGCACGCCCGATAACAGGAGCAACCGGTTGGGCGCGCTGGGGGTCTTGGGCAGGGTTGGCGGATCGATCGTGTTGAACTTGACCAAATTGGTCTGCGTCTGTGCTTCGCCGCGCAATGCCACCTGCTCGCGCTGGGTCAGCAGCTGATCATATTGCGCCTTGAGGACCTGGTAATCGCGATCGATGCGACCTTGCTCGGCGGCGACGGCGGGGTCTTCGGTCAGCTTGGCGTTGAGCTGGTCCAGGTCGCCCTGCAACTGCGCGCGCCGGATACGAAGCGCCGCCACCGCGGCACCGCGCTCGGCCGCCATCGATTGCAGCGACAGATACAGCGGGTTCGCATTCTCGCCCGCGGCACTTCCGCCCGACAGCGGCTCGCCCCGCGCCGCCGCGGTCGCCGCCGCCAGCTGCTGCTTGAGCGCCACGATGTCGGGGTGCGCTTCGGTATAGCCGCGCGCGCGACCATCGGCGAGCTGCCCCTGGATGGTCGCGAGCCGAGCCCGCGCCGGTCCGGCCGCGCCCGAGACGCCGCCCGCACCCGCCACGACGCGCGGCGTGCCCGCCATCTGCCCCTGCACCGCGGCCAGGCTGGACGACGCCGCTGCCAGATCGCCATCGACCTGCGCCAGCTGGCTGCGCGCCGCGCCGATCCGGTCGGCGACGCTGCCGGTGCCGGGCAGGCTTCCCAGGTAATTGTTCTGGAAATCGGCGCGCTTGGCCTCGGCTTCGCTCAGCTGCTTTTGCCGTTCGGCCAATTGCTTGTCGAGGAACTGCAGGCTCTGCGAACTCGCGTTGCGGTCGTCGGCCAGATTCTGCTCGGCGAAAATGTCGATCAGCTTTTGCGTGATCGCGCGCGCCAGTTTCGGCGACGCGGCCGTGGTGGTGATCTCGAACAAATTGTCCTGCGTCGCGACCAGCTTGATCGACTGCGCCAGCCCCGCCGCACGGTCCGCGACATCGCGGTCGTTGGCGACCGTCTGCGCCAGCTCCGTCCCGCGCACGACTTTTTCCAAATTGACTGCGGAGATCAGCGTCTGGCGGATCTGGTCGACCGACTTCTGCTCCTGCGCGCCCTGCCCCGGCTGATCGGGCAGGATGGATTGCATCTGCACGAACACGCGCGCGCGACTTTCGTAGCGGCTGGGCATCTGCGACACGACCAGCCAGCCGAGCAGGCACACGACCCACGCGACGGCCAGCGCCATCCAGCGCCGCGTCCAGACCGCGTGGAGCGCCAAGCGCGCTTCGTCATAGAATCCGTTCATCGGTGCGATCGCCCTCAGAACATCGATTCGGGGATGATGATGACGTCGCCGGGCTTCAGCGCGACATTGGCCGCGCTGTCGCCCTTCTTCAGAAGATTGGCGATCTGCAGCGCATATTCCTGCTGCTTGCCGGTTTCACGATCGTAGCGGACGAGCTTGGCCTTGTTGCCGGCGGCATATTGGCTGAGCCCGCCGACCGCGATCATCGCGTCGAGCAGCGTCATGTTGGCGCGGTACGGGATCGACGCGGGCTTTTCGGTCGCGCCGACGACGCGCACCTGCTGCGAATAGGTGCCGCTGAAGTTCTCGACGATCACCGACACGATCGGGCTCTTGACGTACTCGCCCAGCGCCTTCTTCATGTCGTCGGCCAGCATCGCGGGCGTCTTTCCGACGGCGGGCATGTCGTTGACCAGCGGCGTGGTAATGCGGCCGTCGGGCCGGACCTGAACCTTGGCGGACAGTTCGGCATTGCGCCACACGAATATCGACAGTTGATCGAGCGGGCCGATGACATATTCCTCGCCCGGCTGTTCCTTTGTCGCGACGTAGCTGGCGGGCGGCAGCGCACCGCCGCTGGCACCGGAGCTGGTGCATCCGCTGACGGTCGAAGCGAGCAGCCCCAAAGCCAGGGCGGAACACGGGGTAACGCGACGCATCGATCACTTCTCCTCCCGCACCGACACCGGCGGGGCTCCCGTCGGCGATACGGGTGGAGGGGTGAAGATAGCGTTAGCTAGTCCGCGCCGAGTCCTTCAGCCGACGACCTCGCGCGCCGGCGGGTGGCCCAGGAACCCCGCCGGGCTCGCGCTGGCCCCATAAGCGCCCGCCATGAACACCGCGATCAGATCCCCTACCGTGACCGGCGGCAAGGCGACCTGATCGGCGAGCCGGTCGAGCGGCGTACATAATGGCCCGACGATGCTCACCAGCGCCTGCCCCGGCTCGCCCATCCGGTGCGCGACGGCGAGCGGATAGTTGCGCCGCACCACCGTGCCGAAATTGCCCGTCGCCGCCAGTTGATGGTGCAGCCCCCCGTCGCACACGGCGAAACTCTCGCCCCCGCTGGCCTTCACGTCGATGACGCGCGTCAGGTACACGCCCGATTCCGCGACCAGCCACCGCCCCAGCTCGATCGCGAACCGCGTGTCGGCAAGCACGGCGGCGCGCGCCGCCAGCGTCTCGGCTAGCCGCCGCCCGACCTCCTCCACGTCCAGCGGGCGGTCGACCGCGAAATACGGCACGCCGAACCCGCCGCCCAGATTGACCAGCGGCGGCACGGCTCCCGCCGCATCGGACAGCCGCGCCGCCAGGTCGACGATCGCCCCTTGCGTCTCCGCGATCGCGCCCGCGTCGAGCGCCTGGCTGCCGACATAGATGTGGAAACCCCGCCAATCGGCCCCGCCCGCGATCAGCACCCGCACCAGCGCCGCCGCGCGGTCCGCATCGACCCCGAACGGCGAAGGCCGCCCGCCCATCTTCATCCCCGACCCGCGCAGCTCGATATCGGGATTCACCCGCACCGCCAGCCGTGGCACGATGCCCATCCGCTCGGCCGCCGCTAGCGCCCGCGCCGCTTCGCCTTCCGATTCCAGGTTGAGCGTGACGCCGGCGCGGATGGCCGCGACCAGCTCCTCGTCGCGCTTCCCGGGGCCTGCGAAGCTGATCGCCGATGCCGGCTTGGCGGTCAGCGCCACCGACAGCTCCCCGCCGGATGCGATATCGAGCCCGTCGACCATCGGCGTGACGGCCGCCAAGAACGCGGGCAGCGGGTTGGCCTTGATCGCATAATGAAGGTCGATGCCCGCGAACGCCGCTCGGAACCGCGCGACGCGTGTGGCAACGATCGCCGGATCATAGACGAACACCGGCGTCGCCGCCTCCGCCCAAGCCGTGGCGGATCGACCGGCGACGATCAGATCGCCCCGCTGGCCGAAGAACTCCGGCGGCAAGGCTCCCATCGGTTTCATCTTGTAGCTTCCTTCCCGGCTCGCATCACCTTTCATCCTCCCCCGCTAGGCGGGGGAGAGCCGATACCCTATGATGCCCACCAAGAACCTCCGCCCTCAAACGCGCCCGGTCCAACTTCCCATTCGCGTTACGCGGCAGCGCCTCACGCCATTCATAGCGAGCCGGTTGCATGAACCCCGGCAATTCCCGCCGCATCCGCGCGCGCAAGGCTGGCTCCCCCGCCGCGTCCCCCGTCAGCACCACCACGATCGCCTGCCCCAGCCGCTCGTCTGGCACCCCCAGCGCCACCGCCTCGGTCACGCCGTCGCCGACCACCGCCTCCTCGATCTCGGCCGGGCTGATCCGATTGCCTGCCGACTTGATCATCTCGTCGTCGCGCCC
>DASVUT010000369.1:0-4066 GCA_036386955.1 Sphingomonas sp.
GGTCAGCGCACCACCGGTCGCCACCACCTGCGCCGTCACCAGCGGCAGGTCGCGGCGCTCCACCGTCACCAGCCGCATGCCGTTCGCCAGCCGCTGTTCGACGATCGTCGGCAGCACCGGCTGGATCGCGGCGGTCGGTTCGGGCGGTGCGATCCGCTGCGCCGCGGCCGCGGGCGTCACCACGCGCACATTGCGGGGTGGGACCAGGGCGGCGGTCTGCACGCTTGGCGCGATGCCGACGGTCTCCGTCGCGATCCCGGCGGGCTTGGCTTCGGCGGGAAGATAGCGGAGCGACGCCGACTGCGCGTCGGTCAGGTATTTGCGCGCCACGCGCTGCACATCGGCGGCGGTCACCGCGCCGATGGCGGCGAGCTGCTTTTCGTCGGCGCGCGGATCGGCATTGGTGAGCACGTCGTAAGCCAGGATCAGCGCCTTGCCCTCGGCGGTTTCGCGGCGGCGGATCGCCTGGGTTAGAATCTCGTTCTTGGCCTCCGCCAGTTCGGCCGCCGTGACCGGCGCGTCGCGCAACCGGGCGACCTCGCGGCGAAGCGCGGCCTCGCCGGCTTCGGCGGTCTTGCCGCCGGCCAGGATCGCGAAAGCGGCGAGCATGCCCGTGGAGGCGCGGGTGTCGAACGCGGTCTGGGCCGTCTGCGCCAGCTGGTCACGATATACGAGGCTCTGGTACAGCCGCGAACTCTCGCCCTGCGACAGGATCGCGTCGAGCAGGGTCAGCGCCGGGATGTCCGCGTCACGGTCGGGCGGCAATTGCCAACTAATGACGACGGCGGGCAGCGGGGTGTTGGGCTCGTAAACGGTACGCGCGACCGGGGCCGTGCGCGGCGGTTCGGCCACGGTCACGCGCGGGATCGTGCCGGCTGGCTTGGCGATGCGCTTGAAATACTGGTCGATCCAGCGGTCGAGCTGGGCGGGATCGAAATTGCCCGCGACCACTAGCACCGCATTGTCGGGCCGGTAATAGGTCGCATGAAAGGCGCGCACGTCGTCGATCGTCGCCGCGTCGAGGTTGGCGACATCGCCGATCACGCCGCGCGCATAAGGGTGGCGGGAATAGCTGATCGCGGGGAGATAGGTCTGGAACAGCTTGCCATAGGGGCGTGCGAGCCCCTGACGATATTCCTCCTTCACCACGTCGCGTTCGGAGGCGAAGCTGACCGGCTCCACGACCAGCGACGCCAGCCGATCGGCCTCCGCGAACAACAGCCGCTGGAGGTGATTGGCGGGGACGACCTCGTAATAGTTGGTGTAATCGTCGCTGGTCGAGGCATTGTTGTAGCCGCCGACATCCTCGGTCAGCCGGTCCATCTGTTCAGGGACCAGGTTGCGCGTCGCCTTGAACATCAGGTGTTCGAACAGATGCGCGAAGCCGCTGCGGCCGCGCGGATCGTCGCGCCCGCCGACATCGTACCAGACCTGCACCGCGACATTGGGCGTCGTGGTGTCGCGAATGGCATAGACGCGCAGTCCGTTGGCGAGCGTGCGCGTGGTGAACTGCGTCGGTTTGATCGCAGGTGCCGTGGGCGCGGTCTGCGCCAGGGCCGGCGTGGCGAGCGTGGACGCGAGCAGCGCGGCGATGAACAGGCGGCTCACTTGGCGGGCTTCCCACGGTTGGCGTAGAGCACCGCTGCGGCGATCGCCGCCGATCCGATCCCGACGCCCAGCCCGATGCGCGCAATCGGCCAGTTCCTGGTCTTGTCGGCTGCGGCGGTTGCGGCGGCCTCGGCCTTGGCCTTCACTTCGGCGGCGACCGCCAGGATCTCGTTCTGCGGCTCGGTTGCGTCGCCCCCTGGGGTCTGTTCGGTCACGGATGCTCTCCTTTTGCGCGAGCATAGCGCGCGCGGAAGTCGTTGGCGAACGCCGTCAGCCGTGTCTGTGCGATGGCGGCGCGCAGATCGGCCATCAACGTCTGGTAGAACCAGATATTATGCTCGGTCATCAGCATCGCGCCCAGGATTTCGCCCGACCGGACCAGATGGTGGAGATAGGCGCGCGTCCAGGTGGCACAGACGGGGCAGGGGCAGCCGGGATCGAGAGGGGCCTGATCCTCCGCGAAGCGCGCGTTGCGCAGGTTAAGCGGCCCATCGCGCGTGAACGCCTGTCCCGTCCGGCCCGAGCGGGTGGGCAGCACGCAATCGAACATGTCGATCCCGCGCTCCACCGCGCCGACGATGTCGTCGGGCTTGCCGACGCCCATCAGGTAGCGCGGCTTGTCGGCGGGCAGTTGCGCGGGCGCGTAGTCGAGGCAGGCGAACATCGCCTCCTGACCCTCACCGACGGCCAGCCCGCCGACGGCGTAACCGTCGAAGCCGATATCGACCAGCGCCTGCGCGGAAACCCCACGGAGCGCCTCGTCGAGCGCGCCCTGCTGGATGCCGAACACGGCCGCGCGCGCGGCATGCTCCGTGCCGCCTTCGAACGCGGCACGGCTGCGCCTGGCCCATCGCATCGAGCGTTCCATCGCCGCGGCCTGTACGTCGCGGGTGGCGGTGGTCGGCACCAGTTCGTCGAACGCCATGACGATATCGGTGCCCAGCAGGCGCTGAATCTCGATCGAGCGTTCGGGCGTGAGCAGGTGGCGCGAGCCGTCGAGATGGCTGCGGAACGCGACGCCCTCTTCGGATCGCTTGGTCAGTTCGGACAGGCTCATCACCTGATACCCGCCCGAATCGGTCAGGATCGGGCCGCTCCAGCCGCTGAACGCGTGCAATCCGCCCAGCCGCGCGACACGCTCGGGCCCGGGACGCAGCATCAGGTGATAGGTGTTGCCCAGTATGATGTCCGATCCCGCGGCGGCGACATCGCGCGGTTTCATCGCCTTGACGGTCGCGGCGGTGCCCACGGGCATGAAGGCGGGCGTGCGGATGGTGCCACGCTGCATCGCGATGGTGCCGGTGCGCGCACGGCCGTCGGATGCGTGGATGGTAAAGTCGAATCGCGTCATAGCGTGTGCGTCAACGGCGGCCATCGCGGGGCGCGGCCTCGGGCCCGTTGCGCTTGGACTTGGGCTTGACCGGGCCGTCCTTGTCGACCGGGCCGGAGCGGAACGTCAGCAGTTCGGCGCGGCTGATGCCCTCATCGCCATTGGTGTTGAATCGCGAGTACAGGCGCGAGAATTGCGATTGCACCTCGTCCTGCGTGATCTGGTCGTCGCTGTTGCGATCGACGTCGAAGGGGCTCGGCAGCGCGTTGCGGTCCCCCAGGAAGCGCAGCGCCCATTCGGCATAGGCCAGATAGCGCATGCTGCCGGTCCGCGCGGTATCGATCGTCTCGAACGACCGGCGCACGCCCGCCTCCATCTCCGCCCGGCTCGTCAGCCCGTCGCCATCGGCATCCAGGCTCGCCATCATCATGGCGACGGGCTCCAGCACCATTGTCGCGGGCGTCTGAGCGGAGGCACGCGCCGGCGAGCGGACGACGATATCCTCAGCGGCCGGGGGAGGCGGGACGACCTGAAGCATCAGGAGGAAGGGAAGCAACATGGGACCCCGGTAGCAGCTACGCCGCGCCTCACGCCAGCGCGGCGTTGGTCGTCACGGCAGCAGCAGCGACGCGTCGCCATAGGAATAGAAGCGGTACTCGGCGGCGATCGCATGCGCATAGGCTGTCTGCATCCGTTGGCGCCCCATCAGCGCCGATACCAGCATGAACAAGGTCGATCGCGGCAGGTGGAAATTGGTCAGCAGCCCGTCGATCGCGCGAAAGCGGTAGCCCGGCGTGATGAAGATCGCGGTATCGCCCTCGAACGCGACGATCCGGCCGTCGGGAGTGGCGGCGCTTTCGAGCAGGCGGAGCGAGGTGGTGCCGACCGCGACCACCCGCCCGCCGCCCGTGCGCACCGCGTTCAGCCGCTGCGCGGTGGCGGCGTCGATCCGGCCCCATTCGGCGTGCATCGCGTGATCGTCGGTGTCGGTCGCCTTCACGGGGAGGAAGGTTCCGGCACCGACATGGAGCGTCAGCGTCTCATGCCCGACACCGGCCGCCGCGAGCGCGTCCATCAGTTCGGGCGTGAAGTGAAGTGCTGCGGTGGGTGCCGCGACCGCGCCCGGTT
>DASVUT010000370.1:0-4176 GCA_036386955.1 Sphingomonas sp.
CAGCTTCGACGCGCGAGGCGACATGGCTCCACGATGCGCGGGCGAAGACTGGGCCAAGCGTTCCGGTGGCGTCGACCTCGACACCGCGCGCGTGGATCGCATCGAGGTTGCCGCGCACGCGGTACACGCCCGCCGCCGAGACGAAGCCGACGCCGGGAAAGGTGCCGGGCCCGCGCGCGACCGAGATGTTGGCGATGGCGTCGGTCAGGCGATTGTTGAAGAGGGTCGCGGCCAGGCTGAAACCGGGTGCCGGCGTCAGCGTCACGCCACCCTCATAACCCGTCAGCCGTTCGGGGCTAAGGCCGGCATTGGCGGCGGTCGCGTCCGCGCCGACGCGGAACGGGCGGTAGAGTTCGTTGAGCGTCGGCAACCGCCAGCCGCGATAGGCGGCCGCGCGGAGCGTCAGCGGCGGGGCGACGGCCCAGGCGATCCCGGCGCGCCCCGTCACCTCGGTCCCGTCGCGGTCGGCGAACGCCGTGTCGGTCAGCGCCGCACCTCCGGCGAGCGCGCGTTCGGTGAGGAAGCCGCCGGCGATCCGCCACCGGTCGACCCGTCCGCCCAGCGCCAGCGTCAGCGTGCCGGCCTCGACGCTGCCGTCCGCGAACAGGCCCGCCGTGCGGCTGCTTCCACCCGCCACCCGGCGTCGGGTGGGTGCGCCCGCGACATAGGTGAAGTTTTCCTGAGTCCGGCCGCTGACTTCGCGGACGTCGCCGCCGAGCCGGAGTGCGATGCGATCACCCAATGGTGGCGCGATCTCGATCCGGCCGCCCAGCCCCGTGGCCGGAGTGTTATACTGGTCGAGTGTCAGCGTCGCGGCCGTGCGCGCGGCATCGACGGCGGCGAAGCGCGACGCGAAGCCCCGCGTCTGGACATAGGCGAGCGCCGTCCACCCCCAGCGGCCGCGTCCGACGACGCGCAGGCTGGCGTCGGCGCCCTGGCTCAGCGTGTCGGCAAAGGCGGTGCCGCGCGCGCGCGCATCGGTGAAGGCGGACAGGTTGGCCTGGATTTCGGTGGAACCGGTGCGCACGACGCCGCGGATCGCGCCCGATGCCTGTTCATACCCGGCGCGGCGATCGGCCGGACCGCGATCCTGTGCGGCTGTCGGCACGAAGCCGTCGCCACGGGCATAAGCGCCGGATAGGGTCGCAAAGCCGCCGCCGCGCACCAGCGCGCTGGTCGCTTGCGCATCGAGCGCGTCGCGGCTGCCATAGCTTGCGCGCGCGCCCAGCGGCGCGTCGGGCGCGGCGCTGTCCAGTTCGACCGTGCCAGCGATGGCACCCGGCCCGGCATAGCCGCTGCCCCCGCCACGGGTGACGCGCACCTGGGCCAGCCGATCGGTGGCATAGGCGGGAAAGGCGACCCAGCCGCCGAACGGATCGGCCTGCGGCACGCCGTCCAGGATCAGCAGCGCCCGGCTGGACGCGTTGCCGCCCAGTCCGCGCAGCCCGATCCCTTGGCTGGTCGGGTTCGCCGAGCGCGAATCGGACCGGCGGAACTGCTGCAGCCCGGCGACATCGGCGAGCACGCTTTCGAGCCGCGCGGCGGCGTTGGCGGCGATGATGTCGCGGTCGAGCGTGACGACGCCGAACGCGCGCTCACCCGGCGGCACCGCCAGCCCGCGCCCGGTGACGACGATCTCGGGCGTGGCCGGTGCCTCCTGAGCCCAGGCGGGGGCGGGAAGGATCAGTGCGACGGTCGCGAGCAGCTTGGCAAAGGACATCGCGCGCGTCATGCGCAGCACACGCGCCCAGGAGCAATCACCTATGACACAGACCATGGACCTCTGGCCGATCGGCAATTGCCAGGTATCCGCGCTGGTCGATCGCACCGGGCGCTTTGTGTGGGGATGCGTGCCGCGTGTCGACGGCGACCCGGCCTTTTGCGCACTGCTCGACCGCGATGATGCCGAGACGGGATATTGGACGGTGGAGCTGGAAGGCTGCACGCGGACGCAGCAGCATTATCTGCGCAACACGCCGATCCTGGTCACCCGGCACGAGGATGCGGACGGCAATGCGGTGGAGGTGACCGACTTCGCGCCGCGCTTCACCCGCGACGGGCGTGCGTACCGCCCGACCGCGTTCGTGCGCATTGTGCGGCCGGTGGCGGGGAGCCCGCGCATCCGCATGAGCCTGCGCGTCGCGACCGACTGGGGCAAGCCGACGCAGGTCACGGCGGGGTCGAACCATATTCGCTACCTTATGCGCGAGCTGACGCTCAGGCTCACCACCGATGCGCCGATCGATCACCTGCGCGACGAGCGGTTCTTCCGGCTCGAGCGCGCGCTGCACTTCTTCCTGGGGCCCGACGAGAGCTTTCCAGGCGTACTGCCCGATCAATGCCGCGCGATGCTGGACCGCACGACGGGGGAATGGCGGCAATGGGTGCGCGGGCTCGCCACGCCGCTGGAATGGCAGAATGTGGTGATCCGCGCCGCGATCACGCTGAAACTGTGCCAGCATGAGGAAACCGGGGCGATCGTCGCCGCGCTGACCACGTCGCTGCCCGAACATGACGGGTCGCAGCGCAACTGGGATTACCGATATTGCTGGGTGCGCGACGCCTATTACACGGTGCAGGCGTTGAACCGATTGGGCGCGCTCGACGTGCTGGAGGGCTATCTCGAGTATCTGCGCAACATCGTCGACGATGCGCGCGGTGGGCATGTCCAGCCGCTTTATGGCGTCGCGGGCGAGGCGCGGATCGAGGAATGGATCGCCCCGGACCTGCCTGGCTATCGCGGCATGGGCCCGGTGCGCGTCGGCAACCAGGCGTACGAGCAGGTCCAGCACGACGCTTACGGGCAGATCGTGCTGTCCAACGTGCAGGCGTTCCACGACGAACGGCTGTTCCGCATGGCGAGCGTCGAGGATTTCCGCGCGCTGGAAAAGGTCGGGGAGCGCGCTTGGGCGGTGTACGACAAGCCCGATGCCGGGCTGTGGGAGCTGCGCACCAAGAGCCATGTCCACACCTATTCGGCGGCGATGTGCTGGGCGGCATGTGACCGTCTGGGCGGGGCGGCCGAGGCGCTGGGCTTGGACGAGCGGGCGGGGTTCTGGCGCGAGCGCGCGGATCTGATGCGCGCGACCATCGAGCAGGCGGCGTGGCGGCCGGAAACGAGCCGCGTGTCGGCAACGTTCGGGGGTGACGATCTCGACGCTAGCCTGATCCAGTTGCTCGACCTCCGCTTCTTCGCGCCGGGCGATCCGCGGTTTCAGGGCACGCTGGTCGCGGTCGAGGAGGGGCTGCGGCGGGGCAGCCATATGCTGCGCTACGCCACGGAGGATGATTTCGGGCTGCCGCACACCGCGTTCAACGTGTGCACATTCTGGCTGATCGAGGCGCTGCATTTCACTGGGCGCACCGCCGACGCGCGCGCGCTGTTCGAGGAAATGGTCGCCCGGCGGACGCCCGCCGGACTGTTGTCGGAGGATATCGACCCGGCAACGGGGGAGCTGTGGGGCAATTACCCGCAGACCTATTCGCTGGTCGGGCTGATCAACTGCGCGGTGCTGCTCAGCAAGCCGTGGAGCTCGGTGCGGTGATCTGGCTCCACACCGTCACCCCGGGCTTGACCCGGGGTCCCGCTTCTTCGATGCCCGGACGAAAGAAGCGGGACCCCGGCTCAAGGCCGGGGTGACGAGAGGGGCCTGATGTTCAAGAAAATTCTGGTGGCGAACCGCGGCGAGATCGCGTGTCGGGTTATGCGGACGGCCAAGCGGCTGGGGATCGCGACGGTGGCGGTCTATTCCGATGCCGACGCACGCTCGCCTCACGTGCTGATGGCGGACGAGAGCGTGCGATTGGGGCCGGCGCCGGCGGCGGAAAGCTATCTCAAGGCCGAACTCATCCTGCTCGCGGCCAAGGAGACCGGCGCGGATGCGATTCATCCGGGGTATGGGTTCCTGAGCGAGCGCGAGAGCTTCGCGCGGGCGTGTGCAGACGCAGGCATCGCCTTCATCGGTCCGCCGCCCGGCGCGATCGCGGCGATGGGGGACAAGATCCAGTCCAAGAAGCTGGCGCAAGCCGCCGGGGTCAATGTCGTGCCCGGCTTCCTGGGTGAGATCGACGACACCGACCATGCGGTGCGGATCGCGGGCGAGATCGGTTACCCGGTGATGATGAAGGCGTCGGCGGGCGGCGGCGGCAAGGGGATGCGGCTCGCCTGGAACGAGA
>DASVUT010000371.1:0-3873 GCA_036386955.1 Sphingomonas sp.
GGCGCGCGGCCGATTGGACCCGCGCGCCCGTCACCAGGACCGCTCCGGCCCGCTTCGCCGCGCCCAGGCAATCGACATGAAGCCGCGCCACGTCGATATAGGCGCAACTCGGCTCCATCACCCCCAGGCACCAGTCGGCGCGCAGGCCCGGGACCAGCCCTGCCGGATCGACCCGTTCCAGCGACACGCCCGACCCGGCGAACTCGGCCAGGAACGCGTCCATGGCGCGGCCGTCCTCCGCCCGACCGATATGCAGCGACCCGAGCGGCTGGAGATAGCCGCCGTCACGCAAGGCCGGACCCGAGGCGGTCGTGAGCGGCTGGATCGCCGCGCCGCCATACGTCTCCGACCAGAACGCCGCCGAGCGCCCGGTGGCGTGGAAGCCGGGCACATCCTCGCCTTCCAGGATCAGCACGCGGGCATGGGGTGCCAGCGCGGCGGCCAGGCTAGCACCCGCGATGCCAGCGCCGATGATCGCCACTTCATGGATCACGGCGCGACCCGATCGAGGAATGCGTCGATCGTCGCCAGCGCCCGGTCGCGTACCGCATCAACTTCGCGCAGGATCTCATGCGCCGATTCGGGCCCGAAACGGAGCAGCTCGCCCGCCGGCAGCCGCTCTGCCACCGCGATCGCCGCCGTCGCGTCCACCAGCCGGTCGCGCTCGGCGACAAGCACGAGCGTCGGTGTCGTCAGCGCGTCCAGCCGCGGATCGGCGCGCAAGGCCCGCGTGGCGGCGAAGGCTTCGTGCAGCCAACCCCAGCTCGGTGCCCGGCCCCGGTGGTCGGGCAGCCGTTCGTGCCACCATTGCTCGTCGGCATAACGGTCGCGGTCATGGGTCAGCAGCGCCATCCGGTCGATGCGCCCGCGCCCCTGACGGTCGTCGGCCCAAGCGCCCTGGCCCGCCAGCCCCCGCCCGCTCTGCCACCGCGCGATCCGCTCGCTGAGCGCCGGGCCGAGTGGACTGCGCACGCCCAGCATCGGCGCGGTCAGCACCAGCGCATCGGGCGTCACACGCCCGTCGAGCACCGCCCGCAGGCTGAGATACCCTCCCAGCGAATGCGCGGCCAGGACATGCGGGCGCGGCGTTCGCGCGGCCCAGTCCGCCCAAAGCGCCGCCAGATCATCAACCGCCGGAGCGAACTCGCTGGTCCAGCCGGCATCGTGGTCGAACCGGCCCGACCCGCCATGCCCGCGCCAGTCGAATCCGGCCAGGTGCCAGCCGCGCGCATGCCAATGACCCAGCGTCTCGAGGTATTTCTCGACGATGTCGCCGCGCCCGCCCTGCCAGAACAGGCCCCCGCGCGTTCCGCCCAACCATTCGAACCGCCGCACGCCCCACCCATCAGGCGCGATCCAGCGCGACTGCGCGAAGCCCGGCGGCAGGACGCGGCGATATTCGGCGGGGGAAGCCATCGCGGGCACGGTTACGGTTTCGTAAGCCGCTGCGTCTAGGTGTTTGGCGCATGGGGTGGTCTCTATCCGCATTGTTGCTGGTCGCAGGCGGCGTGATTCTCGTGTCGTCGGGGATCGAGGATGCGCATCACCGCACCATCGCCAACGGCAAGAACGCGGCGCTGGCGCTGCTGGCACCCGCGTGGTGGTGGGCGAACGGGCTTAGCCCCTGGCCCGACATGGCGATCCAATTCGCGCTCGCGGTGGCGGTGTTCGTGCCCTTTGCCGGTGCGTTCGCGCTGGGCTGGATGGGCGGCGGCGATGTGAAGATGATCGGCGCGCTGGCGCTGTGGCTGCCCTTGGGAGCATTCGCCAACATGCTGATCATGATGTCGCTGGCCGGCGGCGCGATCACGGCCATTCTGATGATCGAGGCGCGGATGCGCCGGAGGAAAGACGCGATCGAGGTGCCGTACGGCATCGCGATCGCCATGGCGGCGCTCATCGCGCTGCCGGGAACGGTATCTTAACCAGTCCGGGTTGATGCTTAACGCACAGTCAACCGGCTGTTTGGAAGGTTCGAGTGAGGCATGGATAGTCGCAAGGTTCTGTTGTTGGCAGGTGCCCTATCGGTGGCAGGCGTGACCGCGTTCTTCGCGCGCACGCTGATCGCCGGCAGCGCCTCGCCCGAGGCCAACGCCGCCCCGATCTCGACCGTGGCCGTCGTGGACGGGCCCGAGGTGCTGGTCGCCACACGGTCGCTGCCCGTCGGCACGATCCTGGACGCCACGTCGCTGAAATATCAGCCCTGGCCCAAGGAACTGGTCGACAACGCCTATTTCCTGAAAGACAAGACCGACCTGAAGTCGCTTGCCGGAACGGTGGTGCGCAACGCGATCACCGCAGGCCAGCCGGTGACGCAGGGCGCGTTGGTCAAGCCCGGCGATCGCGGCTTCCTGGCGGCGGCGCTTGGCCCCGGCATGCGCGCGGTCACGGTGGCTGTGTCGCAGAACACCGGCGTCGCGGGCTTCGTGTTTCCCGGTGACCGTATCGACCTGATGCTGACGCAGTCATTCGAGGCGAAAGCCAATGGCGATGAGCGTCAGTTCCGCGTCGCCGAGACGGTGGTGCGCAACATTCGCGTGCTCGCCACCGATCAGCGGACCGACAACACCGCCGATGCCGACGGGAAGACCCCGGTCACGACGTTCAACAACGTGACGCTGGAGGCGACGCCCAAGATCGCCGAACAGATCGCGGTCGCACAGCAGCTGGGCACGATCTCGCTGTCGCTGCGCAGCCTCGCCGACAATTCCAGCGAGCTGGAACAGGCGATCGCATCAGGCGCGATCAGCGTACCCGAAGGCAAGAACCCGAAAGTCGAGCAGCAGATGCTGTTGAAGGTCGCTCGCGAGCCGCAAACGGGCGCGTCGACGTTTGCCACAGGCGGTGACGTATCGCGGTTTGCGCGGCGTTCGATGCCCGTCATTCCCACCACGCAGTCCTATTCCAGCTATGCGCGGCCGTCGTTCTCCGGCGACGGCCCGGTGGTGGTCGGCCCGGTCGTGCGCGTGTCGCGCGGCAATACCATGACCGAAGTGCCGGTCGGAGGAAAGAAGTGATGCGCCTCAACACACCTTCGCTGGCGATCCCGGCGGCGGCTCTGCTGGTCGCCGCGGGCCATGCCGCGCCCCAGCAGTCGCGCCGCCCCGCCCCTCAACGCAACGCCACCCCAGCAAGCGCGACCGTCGCGCCGACGGTGGCGGGCATCGTGCAGGTCAACACCGGGCGCGGACGCCTGGTCACGCTATCGCGGCCGATGACCGACCTGTTCGTCGCCGATCCCGGCATCGCCGACGTCCAGGTGCGATCGCCCACGCAGCTCTATGTCTTCGGCAAGAAGACGGGCGAGACAACCGTGTCGGCGACGACGAAGTCCGGCCAGGTCGTGTTCTCCGCGACCGTGCGCGTCGGCAACAACATGGATTCGGTCGGGCAGATGCTCAACCTGGCGATGCCCGAGGCGCGGATCGTATCGACCCCGATGAATGGTCTGGTGCTGCTGACCGGCACCGTCGCGACCCCCGCCGATGTCGCGGAGGCCGAGCGGCTGGTGCAGGCGTTCGTGGGCGAGGACACCAAGGTCATCTCCCGGCTGCGCACCGCCACGCCGCTCCAGGTCAAGCTGCACGTCAGGATCGCGGAGGTCAGCCGCAGCTTCGCCAAGAACATCGGCGCGAACCTTCGGACATTCGACGGCACGGGCGGGTTTAAGTTCGGCGTCGCACAAGGTCGCCCCGAAGCGTCCACGCAGTTCTTTCCTCGCGGCAACGGGCTCGTCGAGGGGCTGTTTACCGGCGGTACGGAAGCGTCCCCCGGGACGAGTCTGGTTACCAAGGCGCCAACGAGTAGCACGTTGGGATTGGCCGGTCGCTTGCTCGGGCTCGACCTGATCGGCGCGCTCGATCTGGGCGAGAC
>DASVUT010000372.1:0-1927 GCA_036386955.1 Sphingomonas sp.
CCCATCGCATCGCCCAGCTTGTAGACGAGCACGAACAACAGGATCAGCACCGCGCCCCGCCGCTTCAGGAAATCGCGAAACGGCCCCAGCACCGTGTCCTGGAACCAGCGCACGCCCTCCGCCCCGCGCGTGGACAGCGCACGATCGTGCAGCCCGGGCCCCGCCCACAAAGCGGCGAAAAAGCCCGGTATGACGCACAAGGCCGTCAGTGCATACGCCATCGCCCAGCCCAGCCCGGCCCCCTCGGGCGAGGCGAGCGTGATCGTCCCGACGCCCGCCGCGAACAGGCCCAGCCGATAGCCGAACTGGTTGTTCGCCGTCCCGAACGGAAGCTCGTCGTCGCTCAGGATCTCGATCCGGTACGCGTCGATGATGATGTCCTGCGTCGCGCCCAGGAACGAGGTGAGGATCGCCCAGAAGGCGAATACGCCCAGATGCTTCTCCGGCTCGCTCGCGCCCAGCCCGCACACCGACAGGAACAGCAGCGGCTGGACCACGAACAACCAAGCGCGCCGCTGGCCGACCCGTCTGGTCAGCACCGGCACCTGCAAACGGTCGATCAACGGCGCCCACAGGAATTTGAGCGTGTACGGCGTCGTCAGCCCGATGGCGAAACCGATCGTCTTCTTCTCGATCCCGACCTTGGACAGCCAGAACGTCATCGTGCCAAGCAGCAGCGCCAGCGGAAATCCGCTCGATATCCCCAGCAACAAAGCCGCCAGCGGACGCGATCGGACATAGGGCGCGATCGTCGCCCGCCACCCGCTTCGCCCAACCGCTGCCGTCATGCCGCTCTCCCCGACCAAAGGCGCGCTTTAGCGGCAAAAGATCACGCCGCGCTAGGCGGTCCGCTCGAACAGCTGCAGCCCATTTGGCAATCGCTTGAGCGGCTTGCCCGCCAGCATCGCCTCCAGCGCCTCGATCGCGCCGGTCAGATCGCGCTGCGCATAGGGCTTGGCCAGCCAGCCGTCCGAATAGACATGGGCGTCGTCGGGGCATGCACCGGCCACGAACAGCACGGGCAATCCGCGCTCCCGCGCCGCGCGCGCCACGTCGACCCCCGATCCGTCGACAAGGTTGACGTCGACGAGAACCAGATCGATGTCGTCGCCCGACGTAATCGATTCCACCGCGTCGGCGACGCTGTCGACCGTAGCAACGATCTGGTACGCGGCGTCGGCCAGAAAGTGTTCGTTGTCGAACGCCACCAAAGGTTCGTCCTCGACGATCAGCAGTCTTATAATCTGCCGCTTCTTACGCGCGAAAATCATGCACCCGCTCCGGAAGCGTCCCCCATCGTTACGCCAGCGTTTGTTAACGCGCCGGAACGCGAAATGCTGCAAATCTTTTCCTCGGGCGGACAAATGCGTGTACGGCGCGGCCATGCCCGAACCATTGGACCTACCCCCACGCGAAGGCGATCGCATCGCCAAGCTCCTCGCGCGCGCCGGCATCGCGTCCCGCCGCGAGATCGAACGCATGATCGCCGAAGGTCGCGTGGCGCTCGACGGCGTCGTGCTCGATACGCCCGCCACCGTGCTGCGCAACCTCAAGGGCGTGACCGTCGACGGCGAGCCCGTCGCCCCGCCAGAGGCCGCGCGGTTGTTCCTGTATCACAAGCCCACCGGCCTGCTCGTGACCGAACATGATCCGGCGGGTCGCCCGGTCATCTATGATCGGCTGCCCCGTGACCTCCCGCGCACCATGCCCGTCGGCCGGCTCGACCTCGCGACCGAAGGCCTGTTGCTGCTGACCACCGATGGCGGGCTGAAGCGTCAGCTCGAACTGCCCGCCACCGGCGTCGAACGCACCTATCGCGCGCGCGCCTATGGCGACGTGACACAGGCGATGCTCGAGGAGCTGATCGAAGGCGTCGAGATCGACGGCATCCGCTACGGCCCGATCGACGCCAATCTTGAACGCCGCA
>DASVUT010000373.1:0-3076 GCA_036386955.1 Sphingomonas sp.
CGTGGTCGCCGCCGACCGGTGGGACGGGCCGCACCGCGTGCACGACCTGCGTCCGGCTCTGCCCGACAGCTATGCCGGCCTGTTCCACACGGCGGGGGTGGGCGATGCGCTGATCATGCTGCCCGGCGAGTCGGCGGTCTCGCGCGCGCTCGCCTCGCCGCGTCCTAAACGCGAGGTCGGCGTCATCTACGCACGCGCCACCGAACGGCAGAGCCATTACCTGCAAACGCGGCTCGCCGCCCAGTTCGATGCGGTAATCCACCTCGACCACACCCGCGCGCTGACCCCGCTCGGCTAGCGTCGGACCGCCGCGATGCAACCCCGCGCCAGCCGTTCACGGGACGGGACACGAACGTGAAGCCATTGACCGAGGTGCATCTCGCCATCCTGCGCCGGCACATGGTCGAGGTGATCGAGATCGAATATGATCTGACCTCTCAGGAGACCGGGCTCGACGTGATCAATAGCCGGCTACGCGATGCGCTCCTGCGCATCCCGCGGCACCGGTTCGTCCCCGATCCGCTCGCGTCGATGGCCTATAACGACCAACCGTTGCCGATTGGCTTCGAGAAGACGATCTCCCAGCCGTTCATGTCGGCGCTGATGATCGACCTGCTGGATCTTCGCCCCGGCGATCGGGTGCTCGAGGTGGGCACGGGGCTGGGCTATCAAACCGCGCTGTTGAGCAGCCTCGCCGCCAAGGTCTGGAGCGTCGACGTGGTGGAGGAATTCGCAGTCACCGCGGCGGATCGGCTGGGTACGCTCGGGCTGGGCAACATCACCTTGCGCGTCGGCGACGGCAGTCGCGGCTGGTCGGACGAGGCACCGTTCGACGCGATCCTGGTCAGCGCCGCCGCGCGTGATTTCCCGGACGCGTTGATCGGCCAGCTCGCGCCGAGTGGGCGCATGGTGCTGCCTTTACGCAGATCGGACGGGCGTCAGCACCTCGCCCGCATCGTGCGATCGGGCGAGGACGAGGTAACGGTGGACGAGATCATGGCCGTTCAGTTCACCGACTTGGAAACGGTGATCTGATGTCCGGTGCCATCCTCAAGGACGCCCGATTCTGAGCCGCCACCGCTTCTGCAAGACGCCCGACCGCGACGGCTTCATCGAAGAACTCGCACAGGAGCTATGGGAGGAGCGCCCCGCCTCCACCGAAATCCCTTGGGCGCAAGTCGATCCGCAGATCCAACAGGCGTTCCGAAATCTGGCGGCGGACACATTGCGGTTCCTGGAACATGGTCATGGATGATCGGCAACGGGAATTTGCGGCACTATCCTTGTATTTCAGCAGGATGTCCTCATATCGCGATCACTGCTCAACAACGGAAAGGAGGTGGTCGAATGTCTCATTGTTTCATGCCGCTCGCGGCAAGCCTGATGGACGCGATCCCCACCGCGGGAATCATCGAGGCCTGACGACAAAGCCGCGAACGGCTGACAATGGAAGGGTCGCCTCGAAAGGGGCGGCCCTTCGCTTTTGTGGAAAGGACGGATCGTGAGTCACGTTGTGCTGCTGGGTGATTCCATTCTCGACAACCAGGCTTATGTCGGCTCCGCGCCCGATGTCAGTCAGCAGTTGCGCGCGCATCTGGGCGCGAACTGGGCGGTGACGTTGCTGGCCGTCGACGGCCATGTCACGGCCGATGTCCGTCGACACCAACTCGACCGGGTGCCCGAGGGCGCGAGCTATCTGGTCATCTCCGTCGGCGGCAACGACGCGTTGGGACATGCGTCGATCCTTGGCGAGCGTGCGAGCTCGGTCGCCGAGGCGGTCGGGCGTCTAGCCGATGCGCAAGCGCGGTTCGCAGCCGACTATGCGCAGATGATCGGCGCGGTGCTGGCACTGGGGCTGCCAACCGTGGTCTGCACGATCTATGACGCCAACTACCCCGAACCGCAGCGGCGGCTCGTCGTTGCCGCCCTCGCGCTGTTCAACGATGTGATCGCGCGCGCCGCCTTTTCCTGCGGGCTGCCGCTGATCGACCTGCGGTTGATCTGTACGGAGGCCGCCGATTACGCCAACCCCATCGAGCCCTCCGCCATCGGCGGCGACAAGATCGCCGGCACCATCGCGGCGCTCGTCCAGAATGACCGTTCGGGGCGGGTCGTCTCGGCCGTCTGGCACTGAGGGCAACGCCGCAGTCCCCCTATGCCGCGCCGATCGCCCCCGCTGCCATAGCCTGCGGGATCAGCGCATTCAGTTCGCCAACCGTGGTCGCCACGTCGTGGTGATGAACGAATACGCCCCCTGCCCCGGTCCACAACGCACGGTATCGGAGCGTATCGTCGACCAGGATGTCGCCCGCGCGCGCGTGCCGCCGCTTGTCGGCCGCCAAGCAGGTGATGACACGGGTGCCGGGAAAATGCTCGGCCGCCCAGCGCACCTTCTGCGCCGCCGCCCAGTCGCCGCGGGGGACGCCGGTCAGGATGATGGGATCGAGGTGACGTACCGCATCGAACAAGGTCCTCGCGCCCGCCATCAGCGGGAGCGATCCGTAGAAGTCAGGGTGGCGGGCCAGCCGCGACCAGAAGGCCGGAAGCCCGTGTTTCTGCTCAAACCGGCGCGGCGGCATGCCCAGCAGCGCGGTCGCGGCATGGTCGAAATCCGCCAGCACGCCGTCGCAATCCAGGTACAGCTGCATTGTCCGGCCCTGCGGGTGCCGCGTCACATCGCCGGGGCGATGACGACCTCGACCTCCTCGATTACGATTGCGTCCGGACCCTTGTGTACCGGAAGCGCGGCGGGATCCTGCGCCACATCTGCCCGCGCGCCGCGCTTGGAAGCAAACGCCGCTGCACCCGCGATCACCCCGCCGACCAGCAGCAGCTTCGCCGCCGGGTGCGTTTCCAGGTAGGTATAAGCGCTGAACCGGCGCGACTGGCTGTTGAAGTCGCCGTCAGAGCGGGCATCGGTATGGGGCTCGTACAGATTGCCCTGCTCGCCACCGGGGCGGGGCTCATCGGTGCGCGATGCGGGAATGCCGGTGCGGGCCAACACGCGGTCGACGAATCCCGGCGCGTTCATCTGCGCGCTCGCCATCATCTTGCCCGCCCCTCCGGCGAAGATGTC
>DASVUT010000374.1:0-2251 GCA_036386955.1 Sphingomonas sp.
ACCAGCGTCAGATGCACGTCCTCGTCCAGCGCGATCCGGCGCAGATGCCGTCCCGCCAGCACCGGCGAATCGACCACCACGTCAAGCGGTGCCGGTGCGAACGACCAGCGGTCACCATCCTGTTCCGCCAGGTCGAGCGCACACGACAACCGCCACCCGGCGGGCAGGGTGACGCTCGCCGCGACCGTGATCCGGCGCGCGAAATGCCCCGCCGGATAGAGCAGCACGGCGTTCCACGGCATGAACACCATGTCGGGGGTGCAGGTGACGCGCCCCTGCGACGCTTCGGTCGGCGACAGGAACTGGAACTCTACGTCCAGCGCCTGCGCACCGCCCGGAACGTCGACATGGAACGCGTTCACCGTCACCGGATGGCGTTTCCAGACCAGCTCCTCGCCGTTCGCGCGCACGACCAGTCCGGCGAACAGCTCGATCGGCGCTTGCGGCGCGTGAAATCCAGGCAGCCATTTGGGATAGAGCAGCAGGATCTCGCGCGGGTCCGACGCCGCGTCGCCCGCGACCGGCGGCATCGGGATCGTCTGGCGCACGCGAAAAATGCGCCGTTCCACATCGGTCACATCGACCGCGACGGTCAGAAGCCCCGGATAGGGCTCGTCGCGAGGCTCCGGTATGCCGGGCAGGTCGGGCAGCGGCTGGGGTGGCGGCGGCATGCCACCGTCATCGCTCATGCCGCCGCAACATGCCCGCGGTGCCATCAGGACAACATCGGCGAATAGGCCGCCGGCATCGCGGGGATCTGGTCCTCATCATCGCGATCGGCCGTGCCATAGGCCGTCACCATGTCGTCGCAGCGTAGCCGCGCGACCGTCCGCCCAAGGCCATCGGCGATGTCGATATGGCCGCGCACCGCGCGCCGGCCGGACTCGATCAATTCCCCCATGGTCAGATTGGCTTGTGCCAAAGCGCCGTATCGGTCGGTGGCCTCGATGCAGCTATTGTGGAGAACATGCCCGCCGGCATCGCAAGTTCTAAGGAAAAACAATGTCATGCTGGGTCAACGCGCATGACGGACACGGTTTCCATCGGCTTGATTTAGGTTTGCCAGATTGTGCGACAGGCTATCGCGGAGCGAAAGATTCGCTGTCCTACAGCCCGCATTCTGTGCCCCAACTTCGCGCATGAGCAAGCACCACAAGCGCCGGCCATACCGGCAGTCCGCCCGCGGCACGTCCACCAACGCCTCCGCGATCCCTTCCTTCACCCCCGTGCCGGTCTCCCCGCGTCACGACGGCTGGACACCCTTGCGCCAGGACGCCTTCATCAAGGCGCTGGCCGAAACCGCGCATGTGGAGGAAGCGTGCGCCGCGGTCGGCATGTCGCCGCGCTCGGCCTATACGCTGCGCGCGCGGGGCGACGCGACCAGCTTTCGCCAGGCTTGGGACGCGGCGCTCGATCTGGGCGTCCACCGTCTCGCCGATGCGATGCTCGGCCGTGCGCTGCGCGGTGTCGCCACGCCGATCTTCTACAAGGGTGAACAGGTCGGCGAACGCCGGCATTATGACGAACGGCTCGCCATGTTCATCCTGCGCGCGCGCGATCCGTCGCGCTACGGCAAGTGGCGCGATTCGATGCAGGTGCATCGCCAGCATCCCGATGGGGCCGCGCGCGTGCTCGGCCATGCGCTGCGGGCGCTGCGCGAGGATACGCGCGCCGATGAGCAGGGTCGCCCGCGTCCCATCCGCGCGCCGCTCAAGATGGAACGGCTTCTCGACGACCCGGCCGAACAGCTCGCGATCGAGGAAGAAGTGGCACTGGAGCGCGAGCGCGCGATGAAGGCCAAGCACGATGCGCTGATGCGCACACTCGACGTGCAAACGGAATCGGGCGTGTTCGACGATGGCTGGCGCATTCCGGAGGCAGGTTCAAATCCGCACCGGCGAGCGACTCCGCGCACCACGTAGCGCGAACTTCCTGAACTTCGACGCCGCCACCGACTTGCGGGAATGCGCGTCCGGGTCCAGCATGACCGCAAGGGTGCGGCGGAGAGCCGCCACGGGGGAGAGGTCGGTTGCAGCAATTGTCGGCGCAGGACGCCGCGTTCGTGTATCTGGAAACGCCGCACACGCCGATGCACATCGGCTCGGTGGGCATCTATGATCCCTCCACCGCGCCCGGCGGCTTCGTGCGGTTCAAGGACATCTTGGCCTTCATCCGGTCGCGGCTCGGCGGCGCCCGGTCGTTTCGGCAACGGCTGGTGCGCGTGCCGTTCGACCTCGATCACCCTTACTGG
>DASVUT010000375.1:0-4374 GCA_036386955.1 Sphingomonas sp.
ATCTCCTCAGCGCTTTGGTCTTGGCGCTGGACTTCCAGATGTCGTCTGCGGCGGCGCAACTGGTCGCGTCGAAGCGCCAGTATCTCCGGCGGGTGTGGTAACGGACGGCGGAGCCTTCGGCTGGCTGCTCTTCTGCTCCAGTGATCGCGGGATCGACTTGTCTGCCACATTGACCTCCGATGTTCGGGTGCAACCTGCGCGATCGCGACATGAGAGTCGATAGGACCCACCCCCCGGTCGAAAGTCTGAGGGGGCTCCGAGCGGACACCGACGCCCATCTTGCGTACGCACCGAGATCAGTTTCGAACTTAAAAGTTGGGAGCACCCCTACGGGGTGAAGCGCCATGAACCTTGTCGAAGGCACGGGCGCGATCGTCGCCGAACCGAGTTGGGCGCTGCTGCTGACCGACGATCTGGAGCAGGCCGCCGCGGCCGAGCATTGGCGGCGGATCACGACTGAGCTTCGCGACCGCGATCTGCTGGCACCGGCGAACGCCCACGCTGTCCAGCGCCTGGTGCTCGCCTACATCATCTACGACCGCTGCTCGCGCGAGGTCGCCGACAGCGGCGCGGTCCTGAAACCCAAGCGCGGCAACCCCAAGGCCATCGCGCGGCTCAGCCCGTACTTCACGGCGATGCGTGAAGCCGGGTCCGATGCGGATCGCCAGGAGCAGGAACTGGGGCTCAGCCCCCGTCGCCGCTCAGGCGCGACCAAGGTGGTGAAGCGCGCCACTCGCCGCACCGGCGCGGACAGTTACCTGAAGCCGCGGAGTGCCTAACCGCTTCCTTGCCGACCCTGACCCCACCACTGCGTGGGCGAAGGCGGCAGTCGAGGGCAAGCTGTTCGTCGCGGGCGATCTGGTGCGGCACGCGGCCGAGCGCCACCTGCGCGACATCCGCGACGGCGAGCGGCGTGGCATCTTCTGGCGGCCGGATGAAGCCGCGCACTTCCTCGGGTTCCTGCCCGCCGTCTTTCAGGTCACCGACGGCCCTGCGGCCGGCGAACCGTTCTACCCATTGGAGTGGCACACCTTCGTCGGCGGTTCGCTGTTCGGCTGGCGCACCGCCACCAACCGCTGGCGCTTTCGTGCGGGCTGGCTGGAGACCGGCAAGGGGCAAGCCAAGTCGCCGCTGATGGGCGCGATCGGCGTCTACATCATGGGCTGGTGCGAGATACCGCGAGCGCAGTGCTATGCGATCGGCGAGGACCGCGCGACGGCCAACGTCCTGTTTCGCGATGCCGTCGCCATGTGCCGAGCAACGATCCCCGACCACGACGACGGGGACAGCCTGGAAGCGCGCGGCGAGGTCGTCATCCGCGGCGAGCTGCAGAACGCATGGAAGATCGAGCATCCCGATAGCGGCGGGTTCTTTCAGCCGATCGCCGGCGGTGAGGCTCAATCGGGTCCGCGCCCATCCTATGTGGCTGGCGACGAGATCCACGAGTTCACGAGCGACCACCAGCTGGAGACCTGGAAGCGCGCGATCGACAAGGTGGCCGGCAACGCGCTGATGCTGCTGGGCACGAACACGCCTGCCACCTCGCAGCACGTCGGCACGTCGTATTCGAGCATGTATCAGATGATCGCGAAGGGGGAGGCGCGCGACGACAGCGCGTTCGCGTTCATCGCCCGCGTCGACAAGGCCGATCGCGAGAACGTGCTGGAAAACGAAGCCTGCTGGCAGAAGTCGCTGCCCGCGCTCGGCGAGACGTTCCCGATCGAGAACATCCGCGAGACCGTCGCGTCCGCAATGCTGCGCCCGTCCACCAAGTCGAGCGTGAAGCGGCTGTATTTCGGCATCGACACTGCGGCGGCCGACTTCTGGATCGACGAAGAGAAGTGGTCGGCGGTGCAGGGCCCGGTCGACTCCACCAAGATGCGCGGTCGGCGCTGCTGGCTAAGCTTGGACCTGTCGAAGAAGAACGACCTGACCGCGCTGAGCGGCGCATGGGAAGCGACAGAGGTCGAGCCGCTGGCGGTCAAGACGTGGTACTGGACCACGCAGGAGGGGCTGCGGGACAGAGCCGAGGCGGACAAGGCCCCGTACGTCGAGTGGGTCGAGGACAACTATCTGGTCGCAACGCCAGGCGCGACGATCGATTACACCTTTGTCGCCATGCGCGTTGCCGCTCTGGTTGCCGAACATGACGTTCAGGAACTGGTCGTGGACCCCGCGTTCATCACCGGCTTCATGGAAGCCTGCGAGCAGATCGGACTAGCGGTCTGGTCCTACGAAGGCCCGGGGAAGCCGGAAGGCCGCGGGCTAAAGATCGTGAAGCATGCCCAAGGCAAGCGGGTGATGTTCGAAGACCGCCAGCTCTGCATGCCGCACTCGATCACGCGTACCGAAGACCGCATCCTGGAACAGCGGATCGTGATCGACGCGTCGCCGGTGACCTACAGCTGCGCCGCGAACACGGCTTTGGATTTCGACGGCCAAGGCAACCGAGCGTTCGACAAGGCGAAGTCGCGCGGACGCATCGACGGCATGGTGACGATCGCCATGGCCGTCGGTGCCGCGACCGCGAACGAGCGGCCGAAGAAGAAATCGGTCTACGCGAGCCGGGGCATCCGGAGGGTTTAGGAGGGCGCATGGCGGGACTGTCGCCCGAAGATTATCGTCGTGGCGCAGGCTTTCGCCGGTCCACGGCCCGGGGTCCGGCGCAGGCCGTCGATCGCCGCAAGGTCTACGCCTATGATGTGCACAACCTCGCCGACAGCAGCGACCCCGTGCTTCAATCTTTTCTGCGCGGCGGCCGTGAGGCGATGTCCGGTGTCGCTGTCAGCGACCGCATGGCGATGCGCAACTCGGTATTCTACCGCGGTTCGTCGCTGATCGCAGGCTCGATGGGCATGCTGCCGCTCAACCTGATGCGGCGCAGTGCGGACGGCACGACCACAAAGGCGACCGATCACCCGCTGCATTCGGTGCTGAAGCTCGATCCGATGGGCAACGGCGCGATGTCGCCGAGCGAGTTCAAGAGCTTCATGCAGCTGGCGGCGCTGCTCGACGGCAATGCCTACGCCCGTGTCGTTCGCCTCAATGGCGAAGTACAGGCGCTGGTGCCGTTCGCGCGCAAGACCGTGGTGAAGGAGCTGACCGGCGGCACGCTCCGCTTCAAGCATACGCCCAAGAGCGGCCGCCCTGAGTACCTATCCGCTGCCGACGTGTTCCACTTCCGCGCGCCGGTATCGCTCGATGGCCTCAATGGGCTCGGGCTCCTGGACGTTGCCGCGGACACGATCGGCCTGGCGCACCTCGCCGAGAAGGCGATGGCGAACCTGCTGCGCAAGGGCGTGATGGCGGGCGGCGCGATCCAGCTGCCGCAAGGGACGGAACTCGGCGAAGAAGCCTACCTGCGCCTGAAGGAGAGCCTGTCGGAGCAGTATTCAGGTGCCGACAACGCGGGCGACTGGATGCTGCTGGAGGACGGCGGCGAGGCAAAGCCATTCTCCGGTACTGCCCGCGAGAACCAGCTGGTCGAATTGCGCAAGCAGGAAGCGGAGCAGGGCTCGCGGTTCACCGGCGTTCCGCGCCCCTTGCTGATGTTCGACGAGACCGCGTGGGGCAGCGGGATCGAACAGCTCGGGCTCTACTTTGTCGTCTACTGTCTGCTGCCATGGTTCGTGATCTGGGAAGAGGCGATCTGGCGGTTGCTCAGCCGGCAAGAGAAACAGGCCCGCAACGGCGATGTCCTGTACGCCAAGTTCAATGAGCGCGCGCTGCTGCGCGGCTCGATGAAAGACCAGGCCGAGTTCCTTGCCCGCGCGCTGGGCTCGGGCGGCGGCAAGCCGTTCATCGAGGCGAATGAGGCGCGCGAAGCGCTGGACATGAACCCGCACGCCGAAGGCTACGGCCTCGCGCCCCGTGCCGGCACCACCGCTGCCGGGATCGTGGAGGATCAGAATGAACCGACATAGCCTTCGCGCCGTACTCGCTGCGCAGCGCCCGCCCGAGATCACCGGCGTGGGCGGTGGAACCGGGTGGCAGTTCGAGATGAAGGCGCTCGCGCCGGACTTCCGCCACTTCGAGGTGACGGCGCTGGCGAGCGACACGCCGACCCTCTCGATCTTTGATTACATCGGCTACGATGGCGAGGGCGGCGGAGTGAACACCAAGCGGGTTGCGGCCGCGCTGCGCTCGATCGGCGACAAGCCAATCAACGTCGAGATGAACTCGCCTGGCGGAAATTACTTCGAGGGCGTGGCAATCTACAATCTGCTGCGCCGGCACACGCAGCCGGTGAATGTGCAGATCCTTGGCATCGCCGCGTCCGCCGCCTCCGTCATCGCCATGGCGGGCGACACGATCGAGATCGCGGCGAACGCCGAGATCATGATCCACGAGGCGCAGGGCATCTTCATCGGCACC
>DASVUT010000376.1:0-3088 GCA_036386955.1 Sphingomonas sp.
CGCAGAAAATCAGAAGGTCGCCGGCGCGGGTCCCCTCGGGCAGTTGGACGTTGGACGCGATGATGTCGTGCTCCATGCACAATCGGCCCATCAGGTGGGTCTTGCCGCGGCCGATCGGCTGAAGATCGCCCGTGTCCCCGCACCGCCGCACCATCCGGTGCGGTTGCCAGAAGTGCATCGGGATCTCGGCGATCGATGCGTCGACGACGGCCTCGATATGCTCCTCCTCATGCTCCTGGATTTCCAGAATGCGCATGGCGAGCGCCATGGAGGGCTGCGCCATTGCCTTGCCCGGCTCCGACGCGATCTGGCGGACCCCGGGCAAGGTCGCGCGAACGCGCTCGACAGCCTGCGCGATCTTGGACGTCGCATCCTCGTGCCAGTCATCGGGATACCAGCCGCCGCCCATGTCGAGCATCTCGATCGTGCGGCCGGTCAGCAATTCGATCGACCGGCACCATTTCAGCATCGATTCGAACAGATGCCACCATTGCGCCACGCCGACATGGCTGCTCGCCATGTGGAAATGGACGCCAAAGGCGCTGTCGGTGGGCAGCCGCTTCACGGCGGCGACCAGCTTGCCGAACGTCGTCGGGCTGTCGAGCGGAATGCCGAAACGCGACACGATATTGGGTGTGCGGATGCGGATGCCGATGTGCTTGGCCGACACCTCGCCCGCTTCCACCGCCGCGACCACGCGGTCGAGATCGGCGATGCTGTCGCAGAACACCGCATGCATCCGTTCGCGCGGCATCAGCCCTTCGGGCCACCATTTGCCTGGGCCGTTCAGGATGACCTGATCGGGCCGGAAACCGACCTCGAGCGCCGACTGGACCTCGCCCAGACTGATCGCCTCGGCATAGAAGCCATGGTCGAGCGCGAGCTTGATCAGCCGTTTGTCGGGATTGGTCTTGATCGAATAACCGCTGATCACCTCGACTTCGTTGGTGCTGAGGCGGTGGGCACGGTCGGCCGCGCGCTGGAACAGCCCGGCCGCGGTCGTATCCATGTAGATATATTGCGGCGTCTGCATCGCGTCGAAATCCTGCGCCGCGATGTCGGCGACGAAGCTGTCCGGCAGCGCGGCGACGCCGTTCGGCACCGCGCCCGTCCCCTGGTCGAGGGCCACATCGAGCATATCGGGGTCGGCCTCGTGCAGCCGCGCGGCCAGCGCGGTGAGCCCTGAAGGGTGCTTCATCGAATGCCCGACCGCGCCCGCGAACGGTTCGGGGAGCGGCGGCAGCGGATAATCGGGGCGCACGGGCACTTCGAGCACGACGCGCGTGAACTCCGCCGAATGCGCGGGCGCTGGCTGCGCCTTCACGCCGCTCGCCGCCTGCACCAGCAGGGCGGGCAGATTGTGGCCGGCGATCGTCGCGCCATGGACCCAGGCCGGAAAGCGCGGGTTCATTTCGATGAGCCATAGCTGGTCCGATGCGTCGCGGACCATTTCCAGCTCGCCGCCGCCGGTCCAGTTGGTCTCGCGCACCATCCGGCGCAGCGGTTCCATGAACGATGCCGGCACCTCCGACACATCGCCGGCCCAGGTCTTGCCTTCCGGCGTGATGTCGCGCTTGCGCATGCTGACCGCGTCCAGCAGCTCGCCCCGATAGGCGGACAGCATCACCGATTCCTCGTACCCGCTGACATGCGCCTGCAGGAACAGCTTCTCGGTCGACCATGCCTTGCTGAGCGCGTTGCGTATCGCGGTGAAGGCGTCCCAAGTCGGGGTGCGCGACGCATCGTAATACGGCCCCTTCAGCCATACGCGCCAATTATGCTCGCGGCAAAAGGCGTGGAGGTCCCAGTCGCTATGCTCGGTCGACAGATAAGTCGGGATCTTGACCGGAAGACCCGAGGCGGCCTCCACCACCGGTTTGGTGATGCGCTTGATCGCCGACATCGGCGGGGCAAGCAGATTGGGATGACCGTTCGGGAACAGCGTGCCCAGCCACATCGCCTCCAGATCACTGCCCGAAATCCACAAGCCCCCGGCGTCGAGGACATCGCGCACCTTGAGGCCGTAGGCGTCCAGATCGAGCTCGCCCCAGGGTCGCTGGATCCACAATTCGTCGAGCTCGTCGAAATGGATGCCGGACACGCGATTGGAATATTCGACGCCGACCAGGGTCGCGTTCGGGTAACCCTGTCGCAGGGAGCGGACGATGCCCACGCCGGGCTGCGGATTGCCGCCCGCATAGAGGCCGCTCACGAAAATCTTCATGCACATTCCCATGTCAAAACGCACGGCGCCGCAGGGCCCGTGAGCAGGATTCCGGCGAAGCCTCGAACATCCGGAAAAGGAGCGCGCTTATTTAAAGATTTAAAAAATTCCGCTCTGATGCATGTTAATCCTCGGTAAATAAATGACATTTTCGCCGGGGGAGCCAAAGAAGAAGGCGTGCGTATAACCCGTGCAAGCAAGCCGCAGCAGGACCCGGATGATCGTCGCCACCTATCCAAGCTACAAGAACCTCGATCCGTTCATCGACGTACAAGCGCTGACCGCGCTCAATGGTTTCATGACTCGAAAGCTGCGTGATCGCCTTGCCGCCGCGCAGGATCGGCGGTTCTATACCGGCCCGTTCCTGCTCAGTGCCGGTGCCCCCGACCGGCCGGGGTCGCGCATGATCGAACTGGCGCGCTCACGCGAGCCCGAGAATTACTATGATCTCGACCGCACCGAGGTCTGGGAACCCTCGCCCGAGGCAGCGGAGTTCGCGCCGCTGATGGACTTCATCGCGACGCTTCCCTTCGCGGCGACCGGGCGGATGCTGATCATGTACGATCCCGACGGCCGCGCCGTGTCCGCGCACAAGGACCATGACAGCACCGATCTGTGCCACGAGTTCGTCTGGTTCCGGACCAATCTCAGCAAACCCTTCTACATGCTCGATCCCGACACGCAGGAACGCGCCTATGTCGCCGGACATGCCGCCTGGTTCGACACGGTGAACCAGTTCCACGGTGCCGATGCGAGCGGCGAGCTGTCGTTCAGCATCCGCGTCGACGGCGTATTCAGCGACGAGTTCCGCCGTCATATCCCCTTTCCCGCCGACAACCGCGCGGCGGCACCGTCGGTGTGGGC
>DASVUT010000377.1:0-5665 GCA_036386955.1 Sphingomonas sp.
TACCCCTGAGCTACGCCCGCTCTGGCGCCATGCCCGGTACGTCCGGGCGGGTGGAGGCGCGGCCACTAGCAGCAGGTTCCTCGCGTCGCAAGGCTTTGCCGAAAAGATTCGGCTTGGCGAGTCCATCTGTAGAACATTACAGGAACAGGAGTGAGCGACTCGACTCCTTCCGCCGCCCTGATCGACCGGCTGCGCCGCGTTGCCGCTGGGTCAGCTGTGCCGCAAGCAGCGCCGGCGGCGGCGGATGCGTGGTTGCGGCACGGGCTGGCGCGCGGGCAGTTGCACGAAATCTATGCCGGCGACGCCGATGACGGGCCCGCCGCGATCGGCTTTGCCGTCGCACTGGCGCTGGCCGCGGGGGCGTTGCCTGCGCTGTGGGTGCGTTTGGAACAGGACGAGGCGCTGACCGGGCGGCTGCACGCGACCGGGCTGGTGCAACTGGGGTTGCCGCCCGATGCGCTGATCCTGGTGGTGGTGGCGGATGCGGCCGCGCGGCTGCGCGTCGCGGCCGATGCGGCCCGGTGCGCCGGGCTGGGCAGCGTGGTGATCGAAAGCCGGGGGCGCGCGCCCGAACATGACCTGACCGCGACGCGCCGGTTGCAGCTGGCGGCCGAAGCGTCGGGCGTGACGATCCTGGGCGTGCGCATCGGTGCGCAGGTGGTGCCCAGTGCGGCGGCGACCCGGTGGGAGGTAGCCGCGACCCCATCGGCGCTGCTGGAGGCGGATGCACCCGGCCTGCCCGCTTTCGATGTCGAATGCTTGCGTAGACGCGGCGGCCCCGCCGGGGCGCGTTGCCGTGTGGAGTGGAACCGTGACCAACGATGCTTTGATCCGTCCTTTGGATCCTCTTTCGGGCAAGCGCCGCTGGCTGGCGCTGGTATTCCCCTGGCTGTCGGTGGAGCGGTTGCGATCGACCCGGCCGCATCTGTTCGTGCAAGAGGGTGAGGCCCCAATCGCCCTGGTGGAAACGGTCGGCGGCGCGGTGCGGCTGGCCGCGCTCGATCGAACTGCGGTGCTGGCCGGGCTGACGGCGGGGCTGACGCTGGCGGATGCGCGCGCGCGGGTGCCCGATCTGGAGGTATTCCCGGCCGACGTGCATGCCGACCTGCTCTGGCTGGAACGTCTGGCGGATGGGTGCGCGCGCTACACGCCGACGGTGGCGCTGTATCCGCCCGATGCGCTGTTGCTCGATATCACCGGCTGCACGCACGCGTTCGAGGGTGAGCGCCCGCTGGCGGCTGATGTGGAAGCACGGCTGGCACGGCGCGGCGTGCTGGTGCGTCATGCGTTCGGCGATGCGCCCGACGTGGCGCACGCGCTGGCGCGTTATGCCGGCGCTCCCGCCCCCGACGAAAAGCGTGCGGTGCGCCGGTTGCCGGTCGCAGCCCTGGGGCTGGGGTCCGATGCCAGCGCGGCACTGGCCCAAGCAGGGCTGAAGACAGTGGGCGATGTCATGGCCCGTCCCTTGTCCGGAATCGCGGCCCGGTTCGGAGAGGCGGCGGCGACCGCGGTCCGGCGGCTGTCGGGGGATGCGCGCGCGCCGGTGGTCGCCCGGCGCGTGACGACTCCCGTGGTCGTCGAGCGCCGCTTCGCCGAACCCGTCGCGCGCACCGAATATGCGCTGGAGGTGATCGCCGATCTGGTCGCCGAGGCGGCGGTGGTATTGGACCAGCGCCGCGAAGGGGGACGTCGCTGGGAAGCACGGCTGTTCCGCGCCGATGGGCAGGTCCAGCATCTGCGGGTCGAGACGGGTCGCCCGACGCGCGACGTCGCGGCGCTGATGCGGTTGTTCGCCGAACGGATCGACGGGCTCGCCGATCCGCTCGACCCCGGTTTCGGCTATGACCTGATCCGGCTGGGGGTGGTGCTGGCCGAGCGGCTCGACGCGAGCCAATTGCAGCTGGAAGGCGGCCAGACGCGCGAAGGCGAGGTCGGTGCGCTGGTCGACCGATTATCGACACGGCTGGGGGCGACACGCGTCCGCCGCTTCGCCCCGCGCGACAGCCACATTCCCGAACAGGCCGAACTGACGCTGCTGGCGACCAAAGCTCAGCCCGCGCGGGCATGGCCCTCCCCAGAACCCGGCGAACCGCCGGTGCGGCCGATCTATCTGTTCGACCCGCCTGAAGCGATCGATCAGATAATGTCGCAAGCGCCCGACGGCCCGCCCGCGCGGTTCCGCTGGCGCCGCCGGATGCACGAGGTTGCGCATGCCGAGGGGCCGGAACGGATCGCGGGCGAATGGTGGCGCCGTGCCGAACCGATCCTGACGCGCGATTATTACCGGGTCGAGGATCACCGCGGCCGCCGCTTATGGATCTTTCGCCATGGCCTGTACGGGGAGGCCGAGAACCCACGCTGGTTCGTCCACGGGCTGTTTGCGTGACCGGCGGCCATGCCGAACTGGTCGCGGCGACGAATTACTCCTTTCTCGATGGGGCGAGCACCGCGCTGGACATGGTCGCATCGGCGGCGAGTGCGGGCCTGGCGGGGATCGGCATTGCTGACCGCAACACGGTGGCAGGCGTCGTGCGGGCTCATTACGAATTGAACAAGATGCGCGCCGGCCTGCGGGGTCCGATGATCCCGCCGCGCGATTTCAGGCTGGTCGTCGGCGCGCGGCTGGTCTTTGCCGACGGCACGCCCGATATCGTCGCCTATCCTGCCACGCGCCTGGGCTGGGGGCGTCTGACCCGGTTGCTGACGGTCGGCAATCTGCGCGCCGAAAAGGGCGACTGTATCCTGGGCCTCGGCGACCTGATCCGGCATCTCCAGGATTTGCTGCTGATCGTCCTTCCGGGCAGCAGCGCGCGCGCCGCCACGCCGCGCCCCGGCGGGCTTGTGCCCCCGCAGCGCGCCGATCCCAGCCTTGCGACGACCCTTGCACGGCTCGCGCGGGCAGCGCCCGGCAGAGTGTGGCTGGGGGTGACCATGAACCGCGGCGGCCGCGATGGTCGCCGGCTGATCCGGTTGGAACGCATCGCTGACCGGGCCGGCGTGCCGCTGCTGGCGACATCGGATGCGCTCTACGCCCATCCCGACGACAAGCAGCTTGGCGATATCATGGCCTGCATCCGGGAAGGCGTCACGGTTCGCGGCGCGGGCAAGCTGCTCGCCGCCAATGCCGAACGTCACATCAAGAATGGTGACGAGATACGCCGCCTGTTCGCGCGTCGCCCCGATGCCGTGGCCCAGAGCTTGTGCTTGCTCGCGGCAATTTCCTTCGATCTCGTTCAACTGTCCTACGAATATCCGCATGAGCCGGTGCCCGCAGGCTGGGAGCCGCAGGCGTGGCTGGAACATCTGAGCTGGTCGGCGGCACGGGCCAAGTTCACGGACGGCGTGCCCGACAAGCTGGCGGCACTATTGCGCGAAGAACTCCCACTGATCGCCGAACGTCGCTACGCTTATTACTTCCTCACTGTGTACGACATAGTCCGGTTCGCGCGCGAGGAGTGCCAGCCGCCGATCCTGTGCCAAGGCCGGGGGTCCGCCGCCAATTCGGCGGTGTGCTGGCTGCTGGGCGTCACATCAGTCGATCCGTTGAAATACGACCTGCTGTTTTCTCGCTTCGTTTCATCAGAGCGCGACGAGCCGCCCGATATCGACATCGATTTCGAACATGAACGGCGCGAGGAGGTGATGCAGTATATCTATACCCGCTATGGCCGCCATCGCGCGGCGATCGCGGGAACGGTGATCCATTTCCGCCCGCGCTCCGCGGTGCGCGAGATCGGCAAGGCGCTGGGGCTGAGTGCCGATGTGACCAACCGATTGACCAGCACGGTGTGGGGAAGCTTTTCCGACCGGTTCGAATCGGACCGGCTGAAGGACAGCGGCTTCGACGAGGATAATCCGCAGATCGCGCAGTTATGCGATCTGGTTCGCCGCCTGCTCCAGTTCCCGCGCCATTTGTCGCAGCATGTCGGCGGCTTCGTCCTGACCCATGGCCGGCTCGATGAAACGGTGCCCATTCACCACGGCGCGATGAAGGACCGGACCTTCATCGAATGGGACAAGGACGACATCGATTACCTCAAGATCATGAAGGTCGATATCTTGGCGCTGGGCATGCTGACCTGCATCAGAAAGGCGTTCGACCTGATGCACAATGCCGGCCTGGGGCAGGCCCAGCTCGACACCGTCGCGGTCGAGGAAGACGATGCGGTCTATGCCATGCTGCAGGACGGTGACAGCGTCGGCGTTTTCCAGGTCGAAAGCCGCGCGCAGATCAATATGCTGCCGCGCCTGAAACCCGCCAAGCTGTACGATCTGGTCGTGCAGGTCGCGATCGTTCGACCGGGCCCGATCGAAGGCGACATGGTGCACCCCTATCTGCGCCGGCGCGCGGGCAAGGAGATCGCCGAATTTCCCTCGCCCGCTCCCCCGCACGACCGCGACGAGCTCCGCACGCTCTTGGGTCATACGTTCGGCGTCCCCTTGTTCCAGGAACAGGCGATGAAGCTGGCCATGGTCGCGGCCGAGTTCACGCCCGAAGAGGCGAACCAGTTGCGCAAGGCGATGGCGACGTTCCGGCATGTGGGCGGAATGGACAATTTTCACGCCAAGCTGGTCGGCGGCATGACGCGGCGCGGCTATGATCAGGCTTTCGCCGAACGCTGCTACAAGCAGATCGAAGGGTTCGGGTCTTACGGCTTTCCCGAAAGCCACGCCTTGTCCTTTGCACGGCTGGTCTATGTCTCGTCGTGGCTGAAGTGCTTTTATCCGGCGATATTCGGCTGCGCGATCCTTAATTCACAGCCGATGGGCTTCTATGCCCCCGCCCAGCTCGTCCGCGATGCGGCCGAACATGGCGTGGAACTGTTGCCCATCGACGTGAACCACAGCGAATGGGACAACCGGCTCGCCAGCGTGACGGGTGCACCAACCGGCCCCATGCGGCGCCCCAACCCCGATCGTCGCGGCAAGCAATGGGACCCGCATGTCCGCCGCGATGGCGACCACGCCATCCGACTGGGGTTTCGGCAGATCGACGGTTTCCGCGAAAGCTGGGCTGCCGCGATCGTCGCGCATGCGCCCTTCACGACGGTGGAGGCGATCGCCCAACATGTCCCCCCGCGCGCCCTGCACCTGCTCGCCGATGCCGATGCGCTACGCTCGCTGGGGCTCGACCGACGCGGTGCGGGGTGGGAGGTGCGCCGGACGCCGCCGACGCAGCTCGCGCTGTTCGCCGCCGCCGATGCGCCCGAGCTTGCCTCCGAGCCGCCAGCCGACCTGCCCGCCATGCCGGCGTCGGAGGAGGTCGCCGCCGATTATCGGCTCACGCGCCTGTCGTTGAAAAACCATCCCATGGCGTTCCTGCGTCCGCTGTTCGCGGGCGAAGGCGTGCTGTCCAGTGCGCAGGCCGATCGGCTGCGCGACGGTCGCCGCGCCAGCGTCGCCGGCATCGTGCTGGTGCGGCAAAGGCCGGGCAAGGGGAACGCGATCTTCGTTACGATCGAGGATGAAACCGGGGTCACCAACGCGCTGATGTGGGCGCGCGATTTCGAGGCCAATCGGCGCGCGGTGATGGCGTCGCGGCTGATGGTGGTCGAAGGCGAGATCCAGCGCAGCCCCGAGGGCGTCGTCCACCTGATGGCGACCCGCGTCCATGACCGCACCGCCGAACTCGACCGGCTGTCCGAGGATCACCGCACCGAGATCG
>DASVUT010000378.1:0-2429 GCA_036386955.1 Sphingomonas sp.
GCGAGAGCCTGATCGGCGAGGAGCGGATCGTGCTCGTCAACGATCAGGAATGGGAACGTCACCTGATCGAAGGTCCGTGGGTCACGCGCCAGAACGGCCGGTACTGGATGTCCTATGCGGGTAATGATTTCGGCACGCCCGCTTACGGCATCGGGATGGCGGTCGCCGATCATCCGATGGGGCCGTATGTGAAACAGGGCGAGCCGCTGCTGAAATCGACCAAACAATGGTGGGCACCAGGCCATGCTTCGGTGGCGCCGGGACGCGACGGGCGGCCGCAGCTGTTCTTCCACGCCTTCATCCCTGGCACCGGCGGCTATAATGCCTTTCGTGCGCTGCTGACGACGGGATTGAGCTTTGGTCAGGACCGCGTGGAACTGGTCAGCCCCGCCTGAGCGGGCGGGCTCGGAGGCGTCAGAAGCGGAACGCCTCCACCGGATCGAGCGCCGCGACCAGCATCGCGTCGGCGACGAGACGCAGCGGACGGACGTCCACGTCGGACTGCCGGCCCGCGATCAGATCGGCGAAGCGGGCGTAGAGAGCTGGGTATTCGCGGTTGTCGCCGCGCCGGTGTTCGCCGTCCGGCAGTTCGAGCACGCTCCCGCCCTCGCGCAGCGTCAGCGTGCCGGCGTCGGTATCGACCTCAATGTCCCAGGTCTGCGGACCCGTCTGGCGAAAGTCGAACTCGGCTATGCCCTCAGCCGCTCCGGTGCGGAGCTGCAGCGAGGCGGCGATCGGCGCGGCGCGGCCCTGCGGCACGCTGAGCCGCGAGGATGTGACGAACAGCGGGTCGGGCAGGATTTCGGTGACGATCGATAGCGCGTTGATGCCCGGGTCGAAGACGCCGAACCCGCCGGGGCCTAAAATCCACTCCTGCCCCGGATGCCAGCGCCGGACATCCTCTTTCCAGGTAATCCGCACGCCCGTCACGGTGCGCTCGGCCAGCCAGGCGCGCGCGGGCGCGACACCGTCGGCGGCGCGCGAATGCCAGCACGCGAACAGCGACACGCCGGCGGCCTCGGCCCGCGCACGCAGGTCTTCGGCCTCGGACAGCGTGGCGGCGGGCGGCTTTTCGAGCATCACCGCGAATCTGGCCTCCATGGCGCGGATTGCGAGCGCCCCGCGACCGCCCGGTGGCGTGGCGAGCGTCACCGCATCGATCTCGGTCCGGCTTGCGATCAAGGCGTCGAGGTCGGCGAAATGCGGCACGCCGTCGACCCCGCCCTTGGGATCGACCGTGGCGGCGAGGCGGAAGCGTTCGTCGGCGGCAATGGCGGGGAGATGCTGATCGCGCGCGATCTTGCCGACACCCACCAGCGCCAATCGGATCGGCTCCACCATGCTTGCCCCTTTACATTTGTCTGATTTATAGGTGTGTAGCGCCACTTACCATGATCGGAAACGCTCAAGATGCGCGATCGGGCTGGTGAACCGTCAGGAAGGACCGGGTGTGAGTAAAGGCAACGGATCGGGCGAACGAGGCCTTCGGTCGCGGGCGTGGTTCCACAACCTCGACGATCCGGGGATGACGGCGCTGTACGTCGAGCGCTATTTGAATTTCGGGCTCAGCCTGGAGGAGCTTCAGTCGGATCGCCCGGTGATCGGGATCGCGCAGTCTGGCTCCGATCTCGTCCCCTGCAACCGCCACCATCTGGTTCTCGCCGAACGCGTCAAGGCGGGGATCATCGAGGCAGGCGGCATTCCGCTCGAATTCCCCACTCATCCCTTACAGGAAACGGGCAAGCGCCCGACAGCCGGTCTCGACCGTAACCTGGCCTATCTCGGGATGGTCGAGATACTGTTCGGATACCCGCTCGACGGCGTCGTGCTGACCATCGGGTGCGACAAGACGACGCCGTCGGCGCTGATGGCGGCGGCGACGGTCGATATTCCCGCCATCGCGCTATCGGTCGGGCCGATGCTGAACGGCTGGTATGACGGCAAGCGGACCGGGTCGGGAACGATCGTGTGGAAGGCGCGCGAGCTGTTGGCGGCGGGCGAGATCGATTATCGCGGCTTCATCGAACTCGTCGCGTCGTCGTCGCCCTCGACCGGCTTCTGCAACACCATGGGCACCGCGACGACGATGAACTCGCTTGCCGAGGCGTTGGGCATGTCGCTGCCCGGCTCGGCGGCCATTCCGGCGCCCTACCGCGATCGTCAGCAATGCGCGTGGGAAACGGGGCGCCGCATCGTCGAGATGGTCCATGCCGATCGCAAGCCATCGGACATCCTGACCCGCGCCGCATTCCTGAACGCGATCCGCGTTAATTCGGCGATCGGCGGATCGACCAACGCGCCGATCCACCTGAACGCGATCGCGCGGCACATGGGGGTCGAGCTGACGCTGGCCGATTGGGAGGCGCACGGTGCCGACATACCGCTGATGGTCAATCTGCAGCCCGCGGGCGAGTATCTGGGCGAGGATT
>DASVUT010000379.1:0-2330 GCA_036386955.1 Sphingomonas sp.
CGCGGCGTGGCGATCGATGCGGACCCAGGCGGCGTCGGCGACACGGATCATCGCTGCATCGAGATCGCCGGGAGCGGAGAGGTTCGTCTCGAACGTGCGCTCCGCCCCGATCGACTTGGCGATCCGCTCGGCGCGGACGGGGCGGTCGTCGACGCCCCGCGCCGCGCCGTGGAGGTAACGCGCGAAGCTGCCGAAATGGCGTTCGAGTTCGTCCAGCGACCGCGCGCGCAGGTCTGCCCCGGTGACGATGCCCAGCGCCTCCATCCGCCGCGCCGTGACCGGGCCGACACCGTGGAACCGCTTTACGGGGAGGTGCGCCACGAATGCCGGTCCGCGCGAGGGCGGGATGACGCACAGGCCGTCGGGCTTGTTCTGGTCCGAGGCGAGCTTGGCGATGAACTTGTTGTAGCTGACGCCTGCCGACGCGGTAAGGCCGGTTGTCTCGTGGATGCGCGCGCGGATGGCCTCGGCGATGGCCTGGGCCGAGCCCAGGGCATGGCGATCATGGCTGACGTCGAGATAGGCTTCGTCGAGCGACAAGGGTTCGACCAGGTCGGTGTAGTCGAGGAAGATGGCGCGGATTTGATCGGATACGGCGCGGTACACGTCGAAGCGGGGCGAGACGAAGACGAGGTCGGGGCACAGGCGGCGCGCGGTGACCGACGGCATGGCCGAGCGGACGCCGAACACGCGCGCCTCATAGCTCGCCGCCGCCACCACGCCGCGGGCGCGCGACCCTCCGACGGCAAGCGGGCGGCCGCGCAGATCGGGGTCGTCGCGCTGCTCGACGCTGGCATAAAAGGCATCCATGTCGACGTGGATCACCTTTCGCTGCACGTCCGACATGAGGGCGAGATAGGGCGTCTAGCCGCGGTCGGGAAGATAGCGGCTGTAGAGCCAGCCGACGCCGATCAGGCTGAACCCCAGCGCGGCGAACGACGCGATGCGGAGCAGGCCGCCGAGACCGGCGGCGTCGACCGCGAACACCTTGATCACGGTCACAAGCATGATGACGAGCGAGGCGATCCGCCAATCACGCAGACCGCGGGCGATGCCGTAGCGCAGATAGCCGACAGCGAGCGCGATGCCGCCGAGCGAGCGGGCGATGTCCTCCTCCGCGCTCGTGCCGCCGCCGACCAGGACGTCGCCGTGAAATGCCTGGCGCAGCACCGATGCGGCGACGAGCGGGATCAGCACGATGCGGACCGCGTCGCGCACGCGCGGCCACCATGTGGGGAGCGCCACGCCGACCCGCGTGCTGGTCCAGAGCAGCGCGAGGGCGAGCGCATGGGCGGCGATCAGCCACGGTCCCGCGACCTGCCGGGTCCAGAGCGGATTGTGGAGGAGCACCGTGAACCAGCCCAGATGCGCCAGCGCGAGGCCGACTGCGACCAGAGCTGCGCGCGGTCGACCCAGGCGCCACGCCGCCAAGGCCAAGCCGGTGAGGAGCAGTTCCCACAGGGTGCGCTCCGCCAGAGCCCGGTTAACGACGTCGGATTGACCGGTGAGGGCGAAGACCTGCTTCCACAGAATGTGCGCGGCGGCTGTGGCCAGGATCGCCGCGGCGATCGTGCCCGCGCGGGCGACCGGTGCGGGGACCGTCCTCCTGACGATGAAGGCGAGTGCCACGGCGGGGGCGGCGAGTTGGGTCAGCGCGACGATCGGCTCAGGCAGGCTGCTGACGAGCATCGGCTCGCCCGCGAGCGCCGCCAGTGCATGGAATGTCCAGGTGGCGAGGGGCTCGACCGTCCAGAGTAGCGCGACCACGGCGGTACCGGACATGGTTGCCATGCGTCGCGGGTCGGCGGTGGCGGCGAGCGCGAGGGCGGCCAAGGCCAAGGAGGGGGTCAGGGGGAGCCAGGGCAGGGCGACGACTTGTGCGACGGCGATATAGGCGAGCGGCACGATCAGCGTGGCCGCGCTTACCGAGGCATTAGCGATGCGCGCGCGCCACGCTAAGCCGCACGCCAACGCCGCGATAGCACCCCAACGCAGCGACGACTGCCATATCGTGACGTCGGCCGCGTAACCCATGGCGCGCAGCCACTCCGCCCCGTTGGTTGTCGCGACCAGGATTAGCGAGGTTATGCCGGCAACTAAAGCGACCTGTTCGACCCGGTCGTCATCGGCTCTGCCGGCAAGCGCGAGCAGCGCAAGGCCGGTGATGCCGACCGCCGGCGCGAAGGCCCAGAAGGGTAGCGCGAGAAAGGCCGCCACAATGACCAGCGCGCCTGCGCTGCCCCCAAGGATAGCGAAGCGTGCGTCGTCGCGACGCGTCGCGCACCGCCAGCCGAGCGCGGCGGCTCCGCCCGCAACGGCCGCGCCGAGCA
>DASVUT010000380.1:0-2280 GCA_036386955.1 Sphingomonas sp.
GTCGGTCACCTGATGACGATGCCCGCCGTGTTGCTCCCGGACGGCAGCGAGGCACCAGAGGGCATCCTCGACGCCATGGTCACCTCGCTGTGCGGGCTCCACGACCTGAAGGGCGCGGGCAAGTTCCGCAACAGCCGCGCCGGGTCGATCTACATCGTCAAACCCAAGATGCACGGGCCCGACGAGTGCGCCTTCACCAACGACCTGTTCGACGCCGTCGAGGACTTGCTCGACCTCCCGCGCCACACGATCAAGGTCGGGGTCATGGACGAGGAACGCCGCACCTCCGCCAATCTCGCCGCCTGCATCCATGCGGTGCGCGGGCGGATCGTCTTCATCAACACCGGCTTCCTTGATCGCACCGGCGACGAGATGCACACCGCCATGCGCGCCGGCCCGATGATCCCCAAGGCCGAGATGAAGGGGAGCGACTGGATCGCGGCCTATGAGGATCGCAACGTCCAGATCGGGCTCGCCTGCGGGCTCGCGGGCCGGGCGCAGATCGGCAAAGGCATGTGGGCCGCGCCCGACCGGATGGCCGATATGCTCGCGCAAAAGATCGCGCATCCGATGACCGGGGCCACCACCGCCTGGGTCCCGAGCCCCACCGCCGCGACGCTCCACGCCACGCACTATCACCGCGTCGACGTCGCCGCGCGTCAGCGCTCACGCCGAGCCGAGCCGATCGCCTCGCTCGACCGGCTGCTGACGATCCCCGTCGCGGCAGGGCGCAACTGGACGCCCGATGAAATCCGCGCCGAACTCGACAACAACGCGCAAGGGATACTCGGCTATGTCGTGCGCTGGATCGACCAGGGCGTGGGCTGTTCCAAGGTGCCCGACATCCACGACATTGGCCTGATGGAAGACCGCGCGACGTTGCGTATCTCGTCCCAGCACATCGCCAACTGGCTCCTCCACGGCGTCGCGACGGAGGAGGAGGTCGACGCGGCCCTCATCCGCATGGCTGCCAAGGTCGATGCGCAGAACGCCGGCGACCCGCTCTACCGCCCGCTCACCCGCGACAGCCTCGCCTTCCAGGCGGCAAGGGCGCTGGTGTTCGAAGGGGTGGCGCAGCCGAACGGCTATACCGAACCCCTGCTGCACCGGTTCCGGGCGCAGGCGAAGGCGAACTCACATCCGTCACCCCGGACTTGATCCGGGGTCCCGCTTCTCAAGCCCGTTGAAAAAGCGGGACCCCGGCTCAGGGCCGGGGTGACGATGGGCTCAGATACAGCGCCACCAAACCGGCCCCGCCGCGAACATCTCCGTCGCCGCCATCCGCTCGCCCGCGAACACCACAACCGTATCCCCCCACGCACGCCCCGGCGCATGCCGCACCGCCACCGCGACCCGCAGCGCGCGCCCTTCATGCACCCGCGTGAAGGCCACCACGCGCTCCGCCTCCGGCCCCTCCACCGCCTCCGGCACGTACGATCCATGCGCGAACAGCTCCGGCATCTCGCGCCGCAGCGCCAGCAGCGCGGCGACCAGAGCTGGCTTGGCCCCATCCGTCGGCTGTTCGTAATCCACCGCCCGCCGATTATCGGGATCGACCAGGCTCCAATCGCCCCATTCGGTTCCCTGATAGCAATCCGGCACCCCCGGCACGGTGCAGCGCAACGCCACCTGCGCCAGCGCATTGGCCGCCGCCGCCGGAGCGATCTCGGCCACGAACGCCGCGACCGCCCCCACGAACCCGGCATCAGCCAGCAACCCACGCACCAACCCCGCGCACCGCGCCTCATAGGCCGCATCGGGCGCTTCCCACGACGACCGCAGCTTCGCCTCGCGCAAGGCCTTTTGCTGCCAGGCGACCACGCGGTCGGCGAAGTCACCGCCCGGACCCGCCTCGGGCCAGGTCCCGACCAGCGTTTGGAACAGCACGTACCGGTCGCCCCGATCCACCCGCGCGTCCAGCGCCTCGGCCATGGCGTCCCAGCGCGTCACCGCCGCCCGCCACCGATCCGGCACCGCGCTCAGCACCGCGAGCCGCGCGCGCACATCCTCGCAGCGCTTGTGATCATGCGTCGCCGTCGCCAGCATCGCGCGCGGCCAGTCCCTCGCCCGCGCCGCCATCACATCGTGAAACGCCGCCACCGACATGCCCATCCGCTCGGCATCGAACCCCACGTCCGTCGACGACAGCAGCCGCCCGTACCGGTAGAAGGCGGTGTCCTCGACCGACTTCGCCGCGATCGGCGCGGACAATTGCTGGAACCGCTGCACCGCCTCGGCCACCAGCTTGGGATCGCCCGGTCCCGTGCCCGCCAGCCAAGA
>DASVUT010000381.1:0-7078 GCA_036386955.1 Sphingomonas sp.
ATGCAGCTCGCGGGTGACGGAGCCCCCGCACTGGTGCCGATCTTCATGGCAAAAGTGGATCGCCGCCGTCGCCGCGTCGTCGTCGACGCGCTCAACGCGGCGCAGTTCGCCGGCGTGCCGCGGCTGGACGCGCCGAACCAAATAACGCTGTACGAAGAAGAGCGCGTGCAGGCATATTTCGGCGGTGGCTATCTCTACGCCAACGCCGACCGGCAGGAGCCGTTTCTGTGAACGAGTATGACAATGAACCGATCTCCGGTCTGCCGGGCGTGCTGCCGCCGGGGGAGCGTATCCTGTGGCAGGGATCGCCAGAATGGCGCGCGCTGGCGCGCACCGCATTCCACACGCGGCTGATCGCGGGCTATTACGCGGTACTGGTCGCGGTCGCCGCCGGCTTCGCGTGGTCGAACGGTGGCTATACCGGTGTGGTGATGACGGCGACGCTGGGTGCGGTCGGCGTGGCGCTGCTCCATCTGCTGGCCTGGGGCTCGGCGCGAACGACGATCTACACGCTGACCAACCGGCGCATCGTGCTGCGGATCGGCATCGCGGTGCCCAAGTGCATCAACCTGCCGCTGGCGACACTCGCCTCGGTCGATCTCGCCGTGCGCGCTGATGGCACCGGCGATCTGCCGCTAACGCTGACGGGCGCGCCCCGGCTCGGCTACCTCGCGCTTTGGCCGCATGCCCGGGCCTGGAGGATCAACCGCCCACAACCGATGCTGCGATCGGTGCCCGGTGCGACAACGGTCGCTGGGCTGATCGCCCGCGCCTGCGAAGCGGTCAGCTCCGAAGGGCGTGTCGCAGTCGCCGACGCGGCACATGCATCGATGCCCTCGTTCACGCAGGCGCAGGCGGCATGAACGCCGTGCAGCGCCAGCCCGACATGCTTCCGCAAGGCACGCTGATGCTGGCGGGCGCGCTGGTCTTCTTCGCCTTCGCCTCCACCGCCATAGTGCGGATCGCCGGCATCCCGCCCGCGGCATCGCCCGCTGCCCTGCGGACGCAGGCGAAGATCGCGCCGGTCGCGTCGCGGAGCTTGCGCTTCGTCGACCGCGCCGACGGTGCCGTCGTCATCGAGGACGTCGGCAATGGCGGCATTGCCTCGGTGATCGAGCCCGGTCAGCAAACCGGGTTCATCCGCGGCGTGATGCGCGGGTTGGCACGGGAACGCCGGATGCACGGCGTCGGCAATCAGCCGCCCTTCACGCTGACGCTGTGGCGCGACGGCGAGCTTTCACTGACCGACAGCGCGACCGGACGTTCGGTCGAGCTGACCGCATTCGGATCGAGCAACCGTGCCGCGTTCGCAGCACTGCTCCCGAAGACGCACTCGGGAAGCACAGGGTCATGATCGCGCTGCGCCGGACATCCTTCGAGACACCCTGCCGCGTCGAGGTCGAACTCAGCGACGAATATTGCCGCGCGAACGTCGTGCTCGCGAATGATTATGAGATCGGCCCAGGCGACCGCGTGCGCGTCCATGGTGCCCCGATCAGCGTCGGCTTTGGCGAACGCTGCGTCGTCAACCGGATCGCCACGGTCGAGCGCGCCAGCACGGTCGAGCGGCTGTGGACCAAATTCGCCGGTCATTTCGAGATGACCGAACTCTACGAAGTCAGCTTCAGCGATCGGACAAGCGTATGAACGCCATCACCCCCATCGGCCGTGCGCCCGACAGTGAAACGCTGAAGGCCGCACGCGAGGACACCGTTCTCGCGCCGCGCTTCTACACCACCGACTTCGCGGCACTGGACCGCGTCGACGTGTCGGGCGTTCGCCACGAATGGGACGCGATCATCGAGGAAATGGCGAGCGACCCGAACCGCCTGCACTTCAAGCGCACGCAGGCCTTTGACGGCGTGATCGAAAGCCTGCCCGATGGTTTGCGCGAGGAATTCACGGACTTTCTGGTGAGTTCGCTGACGGCGGAATTCTCCGGCTGCATTCTATACGCCGAGATCGCCAAGCGGGTGACGAACCCCGACATGAAGCAACTGTTCAAGCTGATGAGCCGCGACGAAAGTCGCCATGCCGGATTCATCAACGATACGCTCAAGGACGCCGGCATCGGCATCGACCTGGGCTTCCTGACCCGGACCAAGAAATACACCTATTTCCGGCCAAAATTCATCTATTACGCGACCTATCTCAGCGAGAAGATCGGCTATGCGCGCTATATCACGATCTTCCGGCATCTCGCGCGGCACCCGGAACTGCGCTTCCATCCGATCTTCAATTGGTTCGAACTCTGGTGCAACGACGAGTTCCGCCATGGTGACGCGTTCGCGATCCTCATGCGCACCGATCCCAAGCTGCTGACCGGCATCAACAAACTCTGGATCCGCTTCTTCCTCGTCGCCGTCTATGCGACGATGTACGTGCGCGATCACAATCGTCCCGCGTTCCACAAGGCGCTGGGCATCGACCCGACCGAATATGATCGCCGTGTCTTCACCATCTGTTCGGAAATCACGCGACAGGTGTTCCCAGTGGTGCTTGACACCGACAGCCCCCGCTTCGCCCGCGGGCTGGAGCGAATGCGCAAGCTCGCGGGCCGCATCGACGCGGCCAAGCAACAAGGCGGCGTGATCGGCACGGCCAAGCGCGTCGGGCTGATCGGGGCGGCCGGGCTTGCTTTTGCGCGATTGTACCTAACCCCGGTCAAACGCAACGAAGCGCCCGCGACGGTGCGGATGGTCCCGGCCTGGTGACCCTGCCGCCGCTCGTCTTTGCACTCCTGATGTGGTTCATCGGCACCGCCGCGGTCGTCTGGCTCGATAGCCGCCCGCGCGCCACGTTTCGCACCAGCCTGGGCATGGCCGGGCTGGTCGCGGCGGCGGCGATGGTTCTGGTGTGGGCGCATGCCGACAGCACCAGCGCGGGCGGCGCCTATCTGGGCTTTGCCGCCGCGATCGTGATCTGGGGCTGGCACGAGATGAGCTTCCTCATGGGCGAGGTCTCCGGGCCCAACCGCGCGCCCTGCCCTCCCGGTGCCGTCGGCTGGACGCGGTTCAAGGCCGCGACCGCGACCGTGATCCATCACGAACTGGCGATCGCGGCGACTGCCGTCGCGCTGTTCGCGATCTCCTGGGGACAGCCCAATCAGGCCGCGCCGCTCACGTTCCTGCTGCTGTTCGTGCTGCGGCTATCGGCCAAGTTCAACCTGTACCTGGGCGTTCCCAATCTCAGCGACGAGGTGTTCCCGGAGCACCTCGCCTATCTGAAAAGCTATTTCCGCACGCGCGCCATGAACCCGCTGTTTCCGGTATCCATCGCGTTCGGCAGCGGACTTGCCGCTTGGGCCTGGACGACCGCGAACGCGGCCCCCGCAGGCAGCGGCGCGGCGGCGTCGGGAACATTGATCGCCGGACTCGCGGTGCTGGGTGTCGTGGAGCATTTATTCCTTGTGTTACCGATCCGCGACGCCAAGATGTTCAAGTGGGCTTTGAAGACCAACAAGAATAACAGGGCGGTCACAGCCGCCACGACTGATTGAAGCGGGGAGAGGGCGATGAATTACGAAGCGGTGTTCGCGGAGCAACTCGATGAGTTGCGGGAAGCCGGCAATTACCGTGTCTTCGCCGAACTGGAACGTCAGGCCGGAAATTACCCCCGCGCCAAGCGCTGGACCGAGGATGGCCAGGTCCAGGACGTCACCGTTTGGTGTTCGAACGACTATCTGGGCATGGGTCAGCACGAAAAGGTGCTGGACGCGATGCACGAGACGCTGGATCGCTGCGGCGCGGGGGCCGGGGGCACGCGCAACATCTCGGGCACCAATCACCAGCACGTCCTGCTCGAATCCGAACTAGCCGATCTCCACGGCAAGGAAGCGGCGCTGATCTTCACGTCGGGCTATGTTTCGAACTGGGCCGCGCTCTCCACCCTCGCCTCGCGCCTGCCCGACTGCGTGGTGCTGTCCGATGCACTCAACCATGCATCGATGATCGAGGGTATCCGCCACAGCCGCGCCGAGTGCAAGCGCTGGCGCCACAATGATGTCGCGCATCTCGACGAGATGTTGTCGCAGGTCGAACCCGGCCGCGCCAAGCTGGTCGCGTTCGAAAGCGTGTATTCGATGGACGGCGACATCGCGCCGATCGCCGAGATCCTGGACGTGTGTGAAAAGCATGGCGCGCTGACCTATATCGACGAGGTGCACGCGGTCGGGCTGTACGGGCCACGCGGCGGCGGCGTCGCCGAAGCGCTGGGCCTCATGGACCGGATCGACGTGATCGAAGGAACGCTGGGCAAGGCGTTCGGCGTCATGGGCGGTTACATCACTGCGTCCAAGAACCTGTGCGACTTCGTCCGCAGCTTCGCCAGCGGCTTCATCTTCTCCACCGCGCTGCCGCCCGCGGTCGCGGCCGGTGCCGTGGCCTCGATCCGGCATCTGAAGCAGAGTCAAATCGAGCGCGTCCGGCACCAGAACCGGGTGAAGATCGTGCGCGAGCGCCTGGACGCGATGGGCATCCCCCATTTGCCCAACCCCAGCCACATCATCCCGGTGATGGTCGGCGACCCGCATCACGCCAAGATGATCAGCGACTGGCTGATGGAGCATCACGGCATCTATGTGCAGCCGATCAACTACCCGACCGTGCCGATGGGCACCGAACGCCTACGGATCACGCCGTCGCCAGTGCACACCGACGGCGACATCGATCGGCTGATCACGGCCCTGAGCGAAATCTGGTCGCAATGTGCGCTGGCACGGCGCGAGCTGGCGGCCTAGTAAGCCCGCGCGCGGATGGGACTCGGCACCCTGGCCTTGAGCCGGGGTCCCGCTTCTTCTGCATCGGGGCAAACGGGACCCCGGATCAAGTCCGGGGTGACGAGAGTTCGAAACCCCGCCTCACATCCGCTCGCGTCAGTCGTGGAGCCGCCGGCGCAGACTCCACAAGGCCAGCGTTACAGCTCCCAGGACGACAGGCACAGCCGCCGCCATCGCCCATTCATGGTGCAGCCCCGGCACCGCGTGCAGGACATAACTGACCAACGCGACCAAGTAGTAACTGATCGCCACCACCGACAGGCCTTCGACCGTCTGTTGCAGTCGCAACTGGAGCTGCGTGCGTCGGTCCATCGATGTCAGCAGGTCGCGATTCTGCTTGGCCAGCGCGATGTCGATGCGGGTGCGCAGCAGCTCGCTGGTCCATGCCGCGCGCTGCGATAGATTCTCCAGCCGGTTGGAGAAGCTGTCGCAAGTCCGTACCGCCGGCGTCAGCCGGCGTTCGGTGAAGTCGGCCAGCGTCTGGTGGCCGCGCACCGCGCCGATCTTGAGCGAGGCGAGCCGGTCTATGCTGAGCTGGGCATAAGCCCGCGTCGCGCTCATCCGGTAATGCGTGTCGGCAACCAGCCGCGCGAGCTCGGCCGACAGAAAGGTCAGCTCGTCGAGCAGCTTGTCGTCCTCGGATCGGCGCTCCGAGACGGCGCGCGTTAGGTCGGCCAGCCGGCTTTCCAAGTCGGTGACCGCTGGCGTCAGCCGCTGGGCGAGCGGCAGACCGAGCAGCGCCACGTTACGGTAATTGCCCAGCTCCTGCAGCCGCAGGACCAGTTGCGCGGGCTCGTCCCCCGCCAACGCGCGATCCAGCACAAGCAGCCGCCCATAGCCGTCGGAGTGGAGGCGGAAGTCGGACAGGATGCGCGCGGCGCCGTCGGCGACGTCGCAGACGACGGTCGCTTCGGCCGAGAACCAGGCCTCGATCTGCGCGGGCGTGGGGTCGGGTGTGCCGCGCGCGACGATTGCGATCTGCGTCGCGCGGAGCACTTCGCCGGGCATGTCGGCGAGCAGGGCAGACAGTTGCGGCTCGAAATGGGCGGGATCGAACGGCGCATCGAAGGATCCGTCGCGGAGCAGGGTGTAGGTGGCGAATTCGGTGTGGCGTTCCCACACCAGCACCATGTCGCCGAGCGCCAGCACGGCGTATTTGTCGGCGACGGGGACCCGCAGCTGCCCTTCCCGGGCAAGGGTCGCCACGTGCCGCCGCGCGGCGTCGCCGGCCTTTTCGCCCAGCACGGTCACGATCTGCATCAACCGGCACGGCGCGGCGAACCGCGGCAAGCGGCGGACGTGCATTTCTTCGGATATGGCGGCCCGCAGCGGATGGCTGGCGATCACGCCCCCATGGCCGCCGTAGTCGTGCAGCCCGCGCCACGACCGTCAGGCGTGGCGCGGGGGTCGGTCATTTGCGGGCCGGCGCCGTCGTCAGCGTCGGCTCGGTCTTGTCGGTCATCGAGGACGGATCGTTGAACGCCTCGGGCACCGCCGTCGACGCGCCAGGTCCGCCCACTTGCGGCGCGGCCGCCACCGCAGCGCCTCTCAGCGAAGGAGCCTGCGCGATCATGCTGACTCCACCTAGCGGCTTGGACTGGCCCTGGTGACAGGTCGTGCAATTGACCTTGTACGGGTCACCATGCGGCCCCTTGCGATTGGCCGGAAACACCGCCTGAAGCGGAGAGATGTAGTTCTTGTTGCTGTCGCCCACCATGCGGATGCCGTAATAGGCCGTGGCCCGCTGCGCGCTGCTGAGGTTCCATGCCCTGAACGACTGGCTATTGTGGCAATAGGTGCAGTTGACGCCGAGCGCGGTGCTGAGGTGCATCATCAAACCATAGCTGCGCTCGGCATCCTTGGTCGACTTGACGTGCATGGGCGACGCCAGCGCCTGGTTCGATGCGACCCGAATCTGATCCTCACCCTGGCCACCGAAATAGGCGGCGAACGGATCGGACGGCAGCGAAGCATAGCCGACATTGGGATCGGGGCTGTTCTGTCCACGCTTGTTGCCGCGGATCGTGTCGATGTTGGCATTGGCGGGCTGGGTCATGGTCCAGACATTGGCCGGTACCGGGTTACCCCGGTGGCACGTATAACAGGTAACGCCAGTCTGTTTGACGTGGCTCGACCATTTCGAATTGATGTTCTGCGTCATCTGCAACATGCGCCGCGCGACGACCTTGGTGTATTTCTCGTCGGACGCCATGTTTTCGGGGTTGTGGCAGTAATTGCAGCCCTGTTCGGGCGGCGCCACCCACTGGTTCATCTGCGCCATCAGATGGTTGAACCGCTCCG
>DASVUT010000382.1:0-5295 GCA_036386955.1 Sphingomonas sp.
ACCATGACCATGATCAGGCCCAGATAGAACAGGTTCGCACCGTCGCCACCGCTCACCACGCCATCTCCAGCCCGTCATAGCCGGGTTCGACCCCGGCGGGCAGTTCGGCCAGCAAGCTACGGTAATCCATGCTGTGGTCCATGTGGATCAGCGCCGTGCGCCTCGGGCGCAGCGCCTCGACCCAGCCGAGCACGGCGGAGAGTTCGGGGTGCGACGGATGCGGCCAGCGCCGCAGCGCGTCGACGATCCATGCGTCGAGGCCGTTATAGGTCCGCGCCATCGCGTCGGTCAGCTCGTGAAAATCGGTCGCATAACCGATCGCCACCCCGCCGGCCTCGAACCGCAGCCCGGCCGAGCTGATCGACCCGTGTGGTTGATCGACCACCGTGATATCGATCGAGCCGATGGTGAGGCGGTCGGGCAGATGTGTCGCCGCGACGACGGGTGGATAGCCGTCGCGGCCATGAACTATGTAACCGAACCGCGCCTCGATCGCGGCCAATGTCCGCGGCCGTGCATAGCCGGGCACGGGATGTCCGAGCGCGTGGAAGACCTGCCGCAGATCGTCGATCCCGTGGATGTGATCGGCATGATCGTGGGTCCAGATCACGGCGTCGACCGCGGCGACCTCGGCGACGAGCAATTGCGCGCGCATATCGGGCCCGGTGTCCACCAGGATACGGGTGCCGTCATGTTCGACCAGCAGCGACACGCGCGTGCGGCGGTTGCGCGGCTCGGCAGGATCGCACGCGCCCCAATCGTTACCGATGCGCGGCACCCCCGACGAGGTGCCCGACCCGAGGATGCGGATCTTCACCCGACCGTCTTGGCAAAGAGCGTGTGGAAATTCGCCGCCGTGCGCGCACCAAGCTCCGCCGCGTCCTCGCCGCGCAACTCGGCCAGGAAGCGCACGGTGTCGGCGACAAAGGCGGGCTCCCCCTGCCGTCCGCGATGCGGCACCGGCGCGAGGAAGGGCGCGTCGGTCTCGACGAGCAATCGGTCGATCGGCAGCCGTGCCGCAGTGTCCCGGATATCGCGTGCGTTCTTGAACGTCACGATGCCCGAGATCGATATATAAAGTCCTAACGCCAATGCCTTGTCGGCGAAATCGCCACTGGCGGTGAAGCAATGGATCACGCCGGTATAGGGACCGATCGCCATTTCGTCGGTCAGGATGTCGATCGTGTCGTCCTCGGCGTCGCGCGTATGGACGACCAGCGGCAGCCCGGTCTGGCGGCACGCCGCGATATGGGCGCGAAAGCTCGCCCGCTGGCGCGCGCGGTCGCTATGGTCGTAATGGTAGTCCAGCCCGCTCTCGCCGATCCCGACGACGCGCGGGTGCACGGCGCGCGCGACAAGCCGCTCCGTGTCGATATGAGCGTGCTCGTCCGCCTCATGCGGGTGGATGCCGACCGTCGCCCAGACATCGGAATGCGCCTCCGCCGTCGCGATGACGGCGTCCCATTCACGCTCGCGCGTGGCGATGTTGAGCATCGCCGTCACCCCGCGCTCGCGTGCATGCGCCAGGACCTCGCCCTGCCGCTCCGCCAGCCCCGCATAGTTCAGATGGCAATGGCTATCGGCGAGCATCAGGCGTCCGCCGGCATGTCGAGCCGCGGGAAAACCGGACTTGGCGCAGTCAGCCGGAACCCCGTGGCGCGCAGGCGGTCGGACCACGCCTCGTCGTCAATCGCGGCGTGATCGCGCCCTTCGGCACCGAGTTGGCCGAGGACCTTTCCCGCCGCGTCCGGCACGATCGGCAGGATCACGATCGCGAGCGCGCGGATGGCGCGGACGAGCGTTCGCAGCACGCTGTTCATCCGGTCGGGATTGGTCTTGCGCAGCGTCCAGGGTGCCTGCGCGTCGATATACTGATTGCACGCCACGACGCCGCGCATCCAAGCCTCGATCGCCTGGCTCAGCAGCAGGTCGCCAAAGGCCGATCGGAAGCCGGCGCAGGCGACGATCACCTCCTCCATCAGCGCGGCATCGGCGGTGTGCGGTTCATCGTCGCCGGGAAGTTCGCCGCCCAGGTTCTTGGCGATGAACGACAATGTCCGTTGCGCCAGATTGCCGAAGCTGTTGGCGAGTTCGGCGTTGACGCGGGTGACGATCGCTTCGGCCGAATAGCTGCCATCCTGGCCGAAGCTGACCTCCCGGAGCAGAAAATAGCGCAACGCATCGACCCCGAACGCGTCGGCGAGTTCGCCCGGATCGACGACGTTGCCGATCGATTTCGACATCTTCTCACCGCGGTGGAGCACGAAGCCGTGCCCGAACACCGATCGCGGCAAGGGCAAACCGGCGGACAGGAGGAAAGCCGGCCAGAATACCGCGTGGAACCGGATGATATCCTTGCCGATCAGATGCAGGTCGGCGGGCCAATAGCGCCGCTCCTCCGCCCCTTCGTCGGGATAGCCGACACCGGTCAGGTAATTGGTCAGCGCGTCGACCCACACATACATGACATGGCCATCCGCCCCCGGCACGGGCACGCCCCAGTCGAAGCTGGTGCGGCTGATCGACAGGTCGGCCAAACCCCCTTCGACGAAGCGGATCACCTCGTTCCGGCGGCTTTCGGGCCGGATGAAGTCGGGCTGCGCGGCGTAGAGATCGAGCAGCGGCTGCTGATATTTCGACAAACGGAAGAACCAGCTTTCCTCGGCCGTCCATTCGACCGGGGTGCCCTGGGGCGAGCGGCGGTCATCGCCCTCCCCCTCCAACTCGTCTTCGGCATAGAAAGCTTCGTCGCGGACCGAATACCAGCCTTCGTAGCGGCTGAGGTACAGGTCTCCCCGGGCCTCCATCGCCGCCCATAATGCCTGGCTGGCGCGGGCATGGGCGGGCTCGGTCGTGCGGATGAAGCGATCATAGCTGATGTTCAGACGGTCGCACATGCCACGGAATTGGCCCGACATTGCGTCGGCGAGGTCACGCACGTCGCGGTCCTGCGCGCGCGCGGCCTGCACCATCTTGAGCCCATGTTCGTCCGTGCCGGTCTGGAACCGTACGTCGCGCCCCGCCTGACGCTGAAACCGCGCGATCGCATCCGCGGCGATCGCTTCATAAGCGTGGCCGATATGCGGGCGGCCATTGGGGTAGCTGATCGCGGTGGTGATGTAATAAGGGTCGGCCATGCGCGCAGCCCTAGCCGCTAGCTCAACGCTGGTGAAGCCTTGCGACCAGCCCCGCCATCTCGATCACCGTCGCCTGCGCATCGAGCGACAGTCCGATGGCGGCACCGGCGAGGTCGCGCGCCGCACTCTGCGCATCGAGGGCGGTCCGCAGCGCGTCGCCGCGGCGGACGTGCGCTTGTGCCGCGATGAAGCTGGGTGCCCGGTCGAGGAACAGTTCATAGCGCGGCTGCGCCGCCTTGGGCGCCAGCGCCTTGGCCAGCCGCAACCGCTCGACATTGCCCGCGTCGCCTGCCGCGAACGCCGCCAGCGCCGCATCGATTCCGGCAAGGTCGAGCCCGGCATAGCGCAACGCACGTCCTGGGGAACCTTCGCCCGCCGCGACCAGCGTCGCGATCTCGCTCGCATCCGCTTCGGGCATCTGTGCGTGGAGAACGGCGCGCATGTCCGCGGTTGCCAGAGGCTCGAACCGCAGCAGCCGGCACCGCGACCGGATCGTCGGCAGCAATCGCCCCGGCGCATGGCTGACGAGCAGGAACACCGTGCCTTGCGGCGGTTCTTCCAGGTTCTTGAGAAGCGCGTTGGCCCCGGCGCGCTCGAGGTCGTCGATCGCGTCGATCAGGACGACCCGCCCCGGCCCCATCGACGGCGTGGTCGCGAACATCGGCTGTAGCGCGCGGACCTGCGCGATGGTGATCGAGCGCGCGAGATCGGGCTTGTCCGCGTCCTTCTGCAACCGTTCGAGGACGCGGAAATCAGGGTGCGATCCGGCGGCCAGCATGGCGGCGGTGCGGCTGGTCGCCGGAAGGTCGAGGGTCTGGTCCAGCTCCCCCTCGCCCGCCGCTCGCGCCAGCAGCCGCGCCGCGGCCGCCCGCGCGAACGTCGCCTTGCCCACGCCCTCCGGCCCGACCAACAGCCAGGCGTGGTGCATCGCATCGCCGCTCAGCGCGGCCAGAAACCCGGCCTGCGCGGCGGCATGGCCGACGAGTGACGTCATGCCGCCGCCCCGATCAACCGAAGAAGGATGTCAGCCCCGCCCAGGCGCGTCCGAAGAACCCCGCTTCGCCGACATCGGCTTCGGCGACGAGTGGCAGCCGCTGTTCGGGCATGTCGGGCGCGCTGACGACCAGTTCCGCCACCTGTTGCCCAGCCCGGATCGGGGCCTTCAAAGGGCCCTGGTAGACGACGCGTGCCGTCATCTCCGGCACCGCACCCGCCGCGACGGCGACGGTCAGCGGCTTGGGTGCGACAAGGCCCACGGTTGCTTCGGACCCGAGCTGCACCTGCGCTTCGGCGACGCGGCGACCCTTGGCCACGATCGGCTTGGCCTGCCAGGCGCGAAAGCCCCAATCCATGAACCGGACCGATTCCTCGATTCGCTGGTTGAAGCTCGTCAGGCCTGCGACGACCATGACCAGCCGTCGTCCATTCTGCTCCGCCGATCCGGTGAAGCCGTAACCCGCCTCTTCCGTATGCCCGGTCTTCAGCCCGTCCGCGCCATTGACGCGGCCGAGCAGCGGATCGCGGTTAGCCTGAGTGATGGGATTGCCGCCCTGCAACGTCCGACCCCAGGTGAAATCGCGGCGCGAATAGAATTGCTTGTACAGCTTGGGGTGGTTTTCAATCGTCGCAGTGGCAAGCTTGGCGAGATCACGCGCGGTGACATAGGTCACGCCGCCATCGGGCCAGCCATTCGAATTGCCGAAATTGCTGTTCGACAGCCCGATCTCCTTGGCGACGCGGTTCATGCGCTCGACAAAGGCGGGCTCGGACCCGGAGATATGCTCGGCCAGCGCGACGCACGCGTCATTGCCCGACAGGACCACGATGCCATAAAGCAGATTGGCGACGCTGACCTGCTCGCCCGCCGACAGGAACATTGTCGATCCCGCCGCCGGGCCGTGCCACCGCCGCCAGGTTTCGGGCCGCACCGTGACCATCGTGTCGAGCTTCAACTCGCCCTTCTTGATCATGTCGTATGCAACATAGACGGTCATCATCTTGGCCATCGACGCAGGCGGCATGCGACGATCGGCATCGCGCGCGAAGAGCACCGCGCCCGTCGACAGATCCTCCATATAGGCGACCGGTGCGGCGGTCTGGAATTGCGGCGCGGCGGCGAGCGTGGGGACCGCGAGCATCGGCAATGCGGCGGCGAGGA
>DASVUT010000383.1:0-6666 GCA_036386955.1 Sphingomonas sp.
ATTGCACGATTCCACAAAGGCGTTGTCCGTCGGCTTGCCTGGCCGGCTGAAGTCGAGCGTGACACCGTTCTCATAGGCCCAGCGGTTGAGTGGCTTCGAAATGAACTCCGGGCCATTGTCCACCCGAATGGTCCTGGGTGCGCCACGGATCGACGCGATCCGCGCCATCACCTCGACCACCTGCTCACCCTTGATGCCCTGATCGACGTCGATGGCCAGCGCCTCACGTGTAAATGCATCGACCACGGTCAGCGCTCGCAACCGCCGACCATCGAACAGCGCGTCCGAGGCGAAATCCATCGACCACATCTCGTTCGCTGCCAAAGCCGCAGGTTGCCGGTCGCGGTTGGCAGCGCTGACGTTGCGGCGGGGCTTCTTGAGCCGAATGCTCAGTCCATCATCCCGGTAAAGCCGATAAACCCTCTTGTGGTTCACGAACCATCCCTCCCTGCGCAGCAGGATGTAGATGCGGAAGTAGCCATACCGCGTCCGCGTCGCGGCCAGATCACGGATGCACAGCATGAGCGGTGCCTGATCTGGCGATGCGACACGTAGCGCACCGACGACCGGTCGACGCCCAGTGCCAAGCAGCCGCGCCGTTCACTAACCCCGTGGGACGCCTGGACGTGCGCAACGAGCTCGCGCCGTCGCCTAGGCGTCAGGGTTTTTTTTGCCAGGACATCCTGCAGGATATGCTTGTCGAGGCTCAGATCGGCGACCAGCTGCTTGAGCTTGCGGTTCTCTTCCTCGAGCAGCTTAAGGCACCGCAGTTCGCCTACGCCCAGGCCGCCGTACACCTTCTTCCAGCGATAGAATGTCTGCTCCGAGATCCCCATTCGGCGGATCACCTCCGCTACCGACGTACCCGTCTCCGCCTGCTTCAGCGCGAACGCGATCTGCTCCTCGGTGTGCCTCGTCTTCTTCATGTCCAGCTCCTCGCCCGCAGGCTTCAAAGGGGCCGGAAATCTCTCACTCAGCACGGATGAAAAAACACGGAGGACGTCAACATTGTATTCCCATTTGGCGCAAACAGGAGCCCACGCTATTGTACTCGTCCAACGCCCCACCGGCACGCTGGACGCGCTACGTGTCGCTCAACATGCTGGCGTCGCTCGGCCGGCTTAGAACGCGGCCAGCCGGGTGATGGCCCGTCCCAGGATCAGCGCGTGGACGTCGTGTGCGCCTTCATAGGTGTTGACGGTTTCCAGGTTCATCAGGTGGCGCATGACGTGATACTCCCCCGATATCCCGTTGCCGCCGTGCATGTCGCGCGCGGTGCGGGCGATGTCGAGCGCCTTGCCGACATTGTTGCGCTTGACGATCGAGACCATCTCCGGCGCGAAGCGGCCCTCGTCCATCAGCCGCCCGACGCGCAATGACGCCTGCAGCCCCAGCGCGATCTCGGTTTCCATGTCAGCCAGCTTCTTCTGGAACAGCTGGCGGCCGGCGAGCGGGGTGCCGAACTGCTTGCGGTCGAGCCCGTACTGGCGTGCGGCGTGGAAGCAGAACTCGGCCGCGCCCAGCGCCCCCCAGCTGATCCCGTAGCGGGCACGGTTGAGGCAGCCGAACGGCCCCTTGAGCCCTTCGACATGCGGCAACAGCGCGTCCTCGCCGACCTCGACCGCGTCCATCATGATCATGCCGGTAATCGACGCACGAAGCGACAGCTTGCCCTCGATCTTGGGCGTAGCAAGGCCCTTCATGCCGCGCTGGAGGATGAACCCGCGGATCGCGCCGTCATGCGCGTCGGACTTGGCCCAGACGACGAACACGTCGGCGATGGGGCTGTTCGAGATCCAGGTCTTGGAACCCGAGATCAGGTAGCCGCCATCGGTTTTGACCGCGCGCGTGGTCATGCCGCCGGGGTCCGAGCCCGCGTCCGGCTCGGTCAGCCCGAAACAGCCGATCCATTCGCCGCTCGCCAGCTTTGGCAGGTACTGCCGCTTCTGCTCCTCCGAGCCGAAGCTGTGGATGGGGTACATGACGAGCGAGGACTGCACGCTCATCATCGAACGATAGCCTGAATCGATCCGCTCGACCTCGCGCGCGACCAGCCCGTAGGCGACATAGCCGGCACCGACGCCGCCATATTCTTCCGGGATGGTGGGCCCCAGCAGCCCCAGCGCGCCCATCTCGCGGAAGATCTCGGGATCGGTATGTTCATGCGCGAAGGCATCGACGATGCGGGGCAGGAGCTTGTCCTGCGCATAGGCCGCCGCGGTGTCGCGGATCATCCGCTCGTCATCGCTCAACTGATCGTCCAGCAGAAACGGGTCCGCCCAATCGAACTTGCCCATGCCCGCCATCTGCTCGGTACCTTTCCTTGGGAGATCGTCGGGTGTTCAGGCCCGAGCGAGCAGCCGCGCGAACGCCAGCGGGCTCGTCTGCTTGACGGTGGTGACCCGCCCGCGCCCGTCGTCGATGATATAATGCGGCATGCTGGTCACGCCCGCCGCCCGCCATGCCTCGGTTTCGGCGAAGATCGCCGCCTCGTCCTCGTCGCTTTCCAGATAGGCGCGCGCCCGGTCGGGGGCGATCCCGGCCTCCGCCGCCTTCTCGATCAGCAGGTCGACGTCGATCACGCGCGCTTGTTCGAAGAACGCGCGCGCCACCGCCTCGTACAATGCCCCTTCGCGCCCGGGCACTTCGCGCGAGGCGAGCCGCACGATCCGGTGCGTATCGATCGAGGCAGGGCCGCGCGTGATCCGTTCGAACGCGAAGTGGATGCCGATCGGCTCGGCCACGCCGCGGATACGATCCCACATTGGCACGCGCGGTGCCTCGCCATAGCGCTCGCGAAAGAAGCCTAGGAAGTCGTGCCCGGCGCGGTCGAAATGCGGGTACAGCATGAAGGGTCGCCAGCGGACCTGAAGCGTAGTGGGCCGGGTGCGCTCCACCGCGATGTCGAAATGGCGCTTGGCAACCAGCGACCATGGGCACAGCAGGTCATAGAGCGCATCGACGATCATGCCCGCACCCCTATCGCGCGCGCGACGCCCTGGCACGATGCCTTGCGGTAGCGAAGCGATGCGGCGCGGCTATGCCCCCCGTCCGGCTCATGCGAGTTCGTGCTGGAGCTCGGCACCGACCTCCTTGACGCGGTTCACGAAACGGCGGGTGGAGCGCAGCATCACGCTCTTGCGCCGATAGAAGACGGCGATCGGCACGGGGGCCCAGATCGGCTCCACCGTGTCGATCGTGACGAGGTGCCGGTAATCGTCGCCCCGCGTGACCAGCGCGCGCGGCAGGTAGCTGAGGAACGGCCCATCGCGCAGCCATTGCGACATGAACAGCGAGGAGGAGACGCGTACGGCGACGTCGGGCCCCTTCAATCCCGCACGGCGGAACGCGCCGGCCAATCGATCGCCCTCCGACTCGGTCGTGTCGGGCAGGATCCAGCGATACCGCGCCAGATCGGTCAGTGCCGCGCGGCTGTTTTCCAGCGGATGCCCCTTGGCCGCGACCACGCTGATCAGGTCCTGGATCACCGGCTCGGCGTGGAAATCCTCGTTGCCGGTCGGCGTTTCCGATCCGATCATCACGTCGATCTCGCCGCGGCGGAGGCGCGCGGCAAGGTTGGCGCGCAGATCCTGGACGAAGACGATGCTCGACTTCTCGTCGCCCGCCATGAAGCGGCGGACGGTTTCGGGCATCAGATACTTCATCATCGTCGCGCCCGCGCCGACGCGGACCACGCCCGTTCCACGCCCCTTCAGCTCGGCGAGGTGATCGACGGCGCGCGCCAGCTCGGAATTGATCAGCGAGGCATAGTCGAGGAACACCTTGCCGTATTCGGTCAGCGACACGCCCGAAGGATGGCGTTCGAACAATTGGACGCCCAGCGCACCTTCGAGGTTGCGGATGCTCTTCGACAGCGCGGGCTGGGTCAGGTTCAGGCGTTCGGCCGCCTGCCCGAAGCTGGCAGCGCTCACGATTTCTTCGAAATGCCGTAGTTGCCGTAGCTCCACGCCGGGGATGCTAACGGTGTGAGCGACGGGGTCAAGCAAGGCCCAGATGCGTCCGCAGGAACGCCCCGCCCTGCGCGATCGCCTGCCCCCCTTCCTCCAGTTGCGGGGCGAACAGCGGGAAGACGTGGCCCTGGCCCACCCATTCCTGAAACACGACGGTTGAGCTGGCATCCGCCAGGCGGCGTGCGTCGTCGTACAGCACCTCCTCGGACCCGACCTGCACCAATATCGGCGGCACGCGGGACAGTTCCGCGAACAGTGGTGACGCTCGCGGGTCGCGCGGGTCGGCGTCGGTGAGCCAGCGGGTGTTGGTTCCGTCGTCGGGATCGACGAACGCGTCGCGCGCGCGCCGCCGGGCGATCGATGCGCCCGAATGGGTGAGATCGAGATAGGGCGAGATCAGCCACGCCGCTGCGAACCCGTCGGCCCCCGCCGTCAGCGCGCCCAGCGCGAGATTGCCGCCCGCCGAATCGCCACCGATCGCGCGCTGCTCGGGCGGGATGCCTTGCGCGTCCAGCCATGCGCAGGCCGCGAGCGCATCGTGATGCGCGGCCGGGAACGGGTGCTCGGGCGCCAGCCGGTAATCGGGCAGCAGCACGGTCACACCCGACGCGGCCGCGACATCGCAGGCGAAGCGCCGCCAGCTCGCCGACGAGCCGAGCACGAAGGCGCCGCCGTGGAACCAGAGGAGCACGCGGGCGGGATCTCCGTCGGGAAGGCTGACTCGCAGGCCGGTCAGGCCAGCCGCGAACTCGACCGGCTCGAACCGCGCGTCCTCGGGCAGGGACAGCGCCCCGAACCGCGCCTCGAACCCGGCGCGGCGCACCTCCAGCGGCAAGCCCTCGGGCGCGGCGCGCATCGCGGCGGCGATGGCTCTCGCCTGCTCAAGCGACAAGCGACTGCTCCTCGGCGGCCCGGCGCCGAAGCGCGCTCTTGTCGATCTTGCCCGCGGGCGTGCGGGGCAGCGCATCGACCAGCCGGACGGTGGTCGGGCGCTTGTAGCGGACAAGATGCTCGGCGCACCAAGCGTCCACATCGGCTTCGGATAAGTCCTCCCGCGCGACGACGAAGGCCCAGATCGTCTCGCCGCGATAGCCGTCGGGGACGCCCAGCGCCGCGGCCTCGCTCACGCCGGGGTGCGCCATCAGCAGTTCGTCGACTTCGCGGGGATAGACGTTGAAGCCGCCAACGATTGCCATGTCCTTCTTGCGGTCCTCGATCGTCAGCACCCCCGACGCGTCCATCCGCCCGATGTCGCCCGTGTGCAGCCACCCATCGCGCAGCGCCTCCGCGGTGGCGCCGGGATTTGCGAGATAGTTGCGCATGATCTGCGGCCCGCGCGCGACGATCTCGCCAGATGTGCCCGGCGGCAACAGGACACCAGTCGCGGGATCGACGACGCGGATGTCGGTCAGCGGCAAGGCCCGGCCCACCGTGCCCGGCGCGGCAGGGGCGTCCGGGCCCGAATAGGTCAGCACTGGCCCCGCCTCGCTCTGGCCATAGCCTTCGAAGATCGTGATCCCCGTCGCCTTCTCCCACCGATCGAGCGTGGCGACCGACAAGGGCGCGCTTCCCGAATAACAGCAGCGAAGCGTCGCGAGCCTGTCCCGCGTAAGCCCTTCATAGGTGAGGAGCGAATGGAACAGGGTCGGCCCGGCGGGCAAGCGCGTGGCGCGCTCGACCGCGATCGCGTCCAGCAAGCTGTCCGGGCGGTATTTGGCCAGGATGATCAGCGTTCCCGCCGCATAGGCCGCCATGTGCAGCCCCATTGCGACCGCGAACACGTGGTACAGCGGCATGGCGCATACGATCCGCTCGTCGCCGAAGTCCGTCGGCAGCCGCGCCTCGCGCTGTGCCACGTTAATCGCCACCGCGCGGTGGGTCAGCACCACGCCCTTGGGCCGCCCCGTCGTGCCCCCGGTGAACTGCAGCACCGCATCGGCATCCGGGTCCACCGCGCGCAGAGCCGCCGGCGGCGGGGCGGCCAGCAATTCGGCGATGAAGGCGCCATCATCATGGACACCCAGGAACCGTCGACCCGCGAAGCGATCGACGAGTTCAGCATGTGCGATGACGAGATCGGGGTCGGCATCCTCCATCATCGGCTGAAGCTCGCGCGCGCTGTAATCCGGATTGAGCGTCGTCGGCAGCAGGCCCGCGCGCTGGCAACCCAGCACCGCAACACAGATCGCCATTCCGTTCCTCAGACCAATGACGATGCGGCTGCCGGGCGAGCGCGCCATCAGCCGCCCCGCCAGGACCTCGACACAGTGCTGATAGCCGCGATAGCTCAGCCGTCGGCCGTCGCACACCAGCGCCGTTGCATCGGGTTGCTCGCGCGTGGCGCGCTCGAGCACATCGAACGTCGTGGTCGGCACCCAGACCGCGCCGCCGTTGGCATAGGCGATCATGCCCGATCCCCGACGCGGATCACTATTGCCATTGCGGTGTCCCCCGCCGCGCAGCCCTGGAACAGCCCGGTCCCGCCACCGCGCAGAGCCAGCTCCTCGATCAGTTCGATGATGCCGCGCATACCCGTTGGCCCCTGCGGGTGGCCCCAGATCAACGAGCAGCCATAGTTGTTCATCCGCTCGACGGGACAACCGGTCGAGCGCGCGAAGACCACGTCGTTGACGGCGAAGGGATTGTGCGACTTCACCGCGTCGATCGCGTCAATCGCGACCCCCGCCGCATCCAG
>DASVUT010000384.1:0-4256 GCA_036386955.1 Sphingomonas sp.
GCGGTCGCCGTCCCAATAGCGCAGCGTCGCCAGCACCGGCAGCCGCCCGGTGCGGTCGTCCTCGCCGCCATCGCTGGCCTTGAGCAAAGCCTCTTCGATCCACTCGGCTTCGATGACCGGATCGCCCGGCGGGGCCTGCGCGCCGACACCGAGCGCGGCCGGGAAGGCGAAGCGGGCCGACTGGATGTCGTGGCGTTCGTCCTTGAGCAGGATGGCGCGGCCGTCGCGGACCTCGCCGGTGATGTCCAAGCGGGCACGCTCGCGTGCCTCGCCCTGCGCCGCGGCGGCAGTGCGCGCATCCTCCGCGCGTCGATCCGACCAGTTGATCCACAGGCCGACCGCCCCGATCAGCACGCCCGCGACCGCCACGATCTCGGCGAGCGTGATCCAGCGGCGGCGGGTGGCGGCGGCCTCGCGGCGTTCGGCGGGGGTATCGATCATCGCCCACCCGCCTCCAGCAGTGACGCGGGGGCGGCGAGTTCCCAACTGCGCGCGATCCGGTCCTCGATCAACGGCCAGTCGGCGTCGCCGGCGACCGACACGCCGACCCATCCCGATGGGCCGAGATAGGACGGCCGCGAGTAGGTTTCCGGTGCCGCCTCGATCAGCATCGCCTGTTCGTCGGTGCCGCTGGTGCGGACGCAGACCACGTGGCGGCCGTCGCCATGATGATCGTCGCGCACCTGCGCGAACTGCTTGCCCGCCACGAAGAAGGTGGGCTGGCCGTGGCTGACCCGCTCTTCCGTTCCGGGAAGGGCGAGGGCTGCGCTCCGGACACGGTCGAGCGGGGTCATGCAGAGCTCGGAAAGGACGCGGGGGTAGAGCGCGTGTTCGGCGGCAAGCACGCGCGCGCCGAGCGTGTCGGGTGTGTCGCCGGGGAGGATGGGCACGCGCGACTGGCCGAGCACGCGGCCGGCGTCGAGTTCCTCGGTCACCAGATGGACCGAACAGCCGGCCTCGCTATCGCCCGCCGCCAGTGCGCGGGCGTGGGTGTCGAGGCCCTTGTATAGGGGGAGGAGCGACGGGTGGATGTTGGCGATGTTGCCGCGGTACGCATGGATCACCGTTGGCGAGAGGATGCGCATATAGCCCGCTAGTGCAAGCACTTGCGCCTCATGCTTCGCAAGCTCTGCGAGCAATGCCTGTTCGAAGGCGGGCTTGCCGATCCCCTTGGGGCTGAGCGCGAACGTCGGCAGGCCGCGATCGGAGGCCCAGGCGAGGCCCGGCGCTTGCGGGTTGTCCGACGCGACCAGGACCACGCGGTAATGGCGGGCGTGTTCGACCAGCGCCTGCATGTTCGAGCCCCGGCCCGACAGGAGGATAGCGACCCGCATCATGCGTGATGCGTCGCGCTCCACGGGGCCCGTGCACTCCATGTCTCCGCCGATCCGCGCACCGTGCAACCGCGCGGACCTCCCTCCACCCGCCCGATCGTGAACAGAGTCTCGTCGGCGGACTTCAGCGCCGCGGTAACATCGTCCGCGCGATCGGCCGCGACCACGACGACCATCCCGATTCCGGCGTTGAACGTCCGCGCGAACTCTTCGGGCTCGATCCGCCCTTGCGCCTGGAGGAAGGCCATGAGGCGCGGCTGTTCCCACGCGTCGGCATCGATGACCGCATGGGTGTCGGCAGGCAGGACGCGAGGGACGTTCTCGAGCAGGCCGCCGCCGGTGATGTGCGCCAACCCCTTGATCGCGCCTTCGCGCAGCAGCGGCAGGAGCGCCTTCACATAGATGCGCGTGGGCATCATCAGATGGTCGATGAGCAGCCGGTCGGGATCGAACAGCGCCGGCCGATCGAGCCGCCAGCCGCGATCGGCCGCGAGCCGGCGGACGAGCGAGAAGCCGTTGGAATGAACCCCCGACGACGCCAGCCCCAGCACCACGTCACCGGGCGTAATCGCGGCACCGGTCAGCAACCGGTCGCGCTCGACCGCGCCGACGCAGAAGCCCGCGAGGTCGTAATCTGCATCGGCATACATGCCCGGCATCTCGGCCGTCTCGCCCCCGATGAGCGCGCAACCCGCCTGCCGGCATCCTTCGGCGATGGAGGCGACGACGCGTTCGGCGATGACGGGATCGAGCTTGCCGCTGGCGTAATAGTCCAGGAAGAACAACGGCTCGGCCCCCTGCACGAGGAGGTCGTTGGCGCACATGGCGACCAGATCGACGCCGACGCCGTCGTGACGATCCCATTCGATCGCCAGTTTCAGCTTTGTCCCGACCCCGTCATTGGCGGCGACGAGCAGCGGATCGACGAAGCCCGCGGCCTTCAGGTCGAACACCCCCCCGAAGCCGCCCAGTTCCGCATCGGCGCCCGCCCGCCGTGTCGCCCGCGCAAGCGGCGCGATGGCGCGGACCAGCGCGTTCCCGGCGGCGATCGAGACGCCGGCATCGGCATAGGTGTAGCGTTCGGTCATGCGAGCGGACCTACGATTTGCCGGGAGGAGTGGCAACGGGGATGCTCAGTACCGACCGCGAGAGCGAACCGACGTCGCGCGACATGCCCCTTGGCTTCGCCCGCCCCCTTCGCCACAAGGCCTAACCTATGCGTATGCGTTCTTTCCTACATCTTGGCGTCGCCGCGCTCCTCGTCGCGGGCACCGCCGTGGTGGCGCAGATCGAGGGCGGGGGCGGCGTGGCGCCCATGGCCGGCGGCGGCGCGTTCGAGGTGACGGGCGTCCGCGTCGATGTCGCCGGCCCCAGCGCGCAAGCCGCACGCAGCGGCGGCTGGCGGCTGGCGCAGCGCAAGGCCTGGGTGCAATTGTCCAAGCGGCTGGGGCAGGGCGGGGCGCTGGTCGGCGATGCCACGCTCGACCAGATCGTGTCGGGCATCGTTGTCGAACAGGAGCAGATCGGGCCCAAACGCTATATCGCGCGGCTTGGCGTGCTGTTCGATCGCGGTCGCGCGGCGTCGCTGCTGGGCGTTACCGCCTATGCCGAACGGTCGCCGCCGATGCTGGTCATCCCCGTCCAGTTCAACGGCGGCGTCGGGCAGGTGTTCGAACGGCGGACGCCCTGGCAAGAGGCGTGGGCGCGGTTCCGCACGGGCAATTCAGCGGTCGATTACATTCGTCCGGCGGGTACCGGGCCCGATCCGCTGCTGCTCAACCTGGGGCAGACGACGCGGCCGGGGCGCGGATGGTGGCGGACGGTCATCGATCAATATGGCGCCGCTGACGTGCTGATCCCGACCGTCCGTATACACCGGCAATGGCCGGGCGGACCGGTGATCGGCGCGTTTCAAGCCCGTTACGGCCCCGACAACAAGCTGCTCGGCTCCTTCGTGCTGCGGGTCGCGACGCCCGAAGGCCTGCCCCAGTTGCTCGACGCGGGCATCGTGCGGCTCGATGCGCTCTATGCGGACGCGCTGCGATCCGGGGCGCTTGCCCCCGATCCGGCGCTCCGACCGCCGCCGCCGCCCGAAGTGCCGATTGAGGCCACGCCCACCGATCCGCTCGCGGCGATCATCGAGGATCTGGCCCCCAGTGCCGGGCCCGGGATCAGCATCACGGTACAATATGACACGCCGAACTCGGCCGCGGTCGCCAACACCGAAGCCGCCGTGCGCGGCATCCCGGGCGTCCGCACCGCGATCACGGCCAGTACGGCGCTGAACGGCGTATCGGTGATGCGCGTCGTGTATGACGGCGATCCGGCGACGCTGCGCGCGGCGCTGGAGGCGCGCGGGTGGCAGGTGTTCGGCGAGGGTGCCACCGTGCGCATCCGCCGCGCGCCGCAACTGCCCTCGCCGCAATTGCCCCCCGATGGCGGCACGACCACGCCGTGAGCCAGATGGCCCTGCCGCTGGGCTGGCCCGCCGCGCCCAGCGACGACGCCTTCATCGTCACGGATTCCAACGCCCGTGCCGCGCACCTGATCGAACATCGCGCGGCATGGCCGGTCATGACGGCCTTGCTGGTCGGCCCGCGACGGTCGGGGCGTACGCTGCTCGCCCGCATCTTTGCGGCCAAGAGCGGCGGCATCTTCATCGACGACGCCGAACGCCACGACGAACGCGTGCTGTTCCACGCCTGGAACGATGCCCAAGCGCAGCGCCGGCCGTTGCTGATGGTCGCGGCGCAAGCCTTGCCGGACTGGACGGTCAAGCTGCCCGACCTGAGATCGCGGCTGGCGGCGAGCACGCTGGCGGTGATCGGCCCGCCCGACGACCAGCTCGTCCGCGCGCTGTTCGCCAGTGCCTTCGAACGGCGCGGGATGCCGATCCGGCCTGACCTGATCGACTGGCTGGCG
>DASVUT010000385.1:0-3608 GCA_036386955.1 Sphingomonas sp.
TCGGCAAGGTCGATCCCAACGTCCGCAAGCCAACCGCGATCGTCAACGATACGGTGATCACGGGCACCGACGTCGATCAGCGGCTGGGGTTGATCGCGCTGGCCAATGAGGTGCCGCTTGCCAAGCTGACGCAGGAGGAGCGCGATCGATTGCGTCTCCAGATCCTGCGTCAGTTGATCGACGAAACGCTGCAGATCCAAGAAGCCAAGGTCGCCGAGGTCGTGGTCACGCCAGCCGAGATCAACCAGAGTTACGAGCAGATCGCCATGCGCAACTTCAAGCGCACGCCGCAGCAGATGAGCGTCGCGCTGCGCGAGGCAGGATCGTCGGATCGATCGCTTCGCCGCCAGATCGAGGGCGAGCTGGCATGGAGCCGGTATTTGCGCCGCCGGGTCGAGCCGCTCGTCAATGTCGGCGATGCCGAGGTCAAGGCCATCCAGGACCGCATGATGGCCGCCAAGGGCACCGAAGAGTACGCGCTGCACGAGCTTTATCTCAACGCGTCCCCGGCCGACACGCAGCAGGTCTATACCAAGGCGCGTGCGCTGGTGCAGGAGATCCAGAAAGGCCAACAGCCTTTTTCGGCATTCGCCCGCCAGTTCGGCGAATCGACGATCAGCGGGCAAGGCGGCGATCTTGGTTGGATTCGCTTGGCCACCCTGCCCCCTCAGCTTGCCGAGGCCGTGCAGCAGATGGCCGTCGGGCAGGTCGCCGGGCCGATCGAGACACCGGGTGGCTTCACGATTCTGTACCTGACCGACAAGCGTCAGGTTCTGATGGCCGATCAGCGCGACGCCAAGCTCAGCCTGAAGCAGATGACCATCGCCTTCCCGCCGGGCACCAGCCAGGCGGCTGCGAGCGCGCGGGCGGCCGAATTCGGCAAGGCGGTGCAGGAGATCAAGGGCTGTGGTTCGGTCGATGCGATCGCCGCCAGGATCGGTGCGCAGGTTGTTGAGAATGACCAGAACCGCATCCGCGACTTGCCGGCCCAGTTGCAGGAGATTGTGCTGAGGTTGCAGGTCGGTGAGGCGACGCCGCCATTCGGATCGCCCGAGGCGGGTGTGCGGACGCTGGTGATCTGCGGCCGCGACGATCCGCGTGGCGGCGAACTGCCGCGCGCCGATCTGATCCAGGGACAACTCGAACAGCAGCGCGTGAACCTGCGTGCCCAGCAGAAGCTGCGCGATCTTCGCCGCGACGCGGTGGTCGAGTATCGCTGAGGCCGGGGACGATGAGCTTGCTGCCTTGACCGCGCCGCTCGCCGTTTCGATGGGCGACCCTGCGGGCGTGGGGCCAGAGGTCATCGCCAAGGCCTGGGCCGCCCGCGAGACACACAGGCTCCCACCCTTCGTCGCGATTGGTGACGCGCGGGCGATCGGGCGGGTCTGGGCCGGGCCGGTCGCGCAGGTCGATGGGCTGGAGGCTGCAACGGCCGCGTTCGCGACGGCCCTGCCCGTGATCGCGGTACAGGACGCGGGCGAGATCGTGCCCGGTTCGCCCGATCTGGATGGCGCGCGCTGTTCGCTTCATGCGCTCGAGATGGCTGTGGGGCTGGTGCGATCCGGCGCGGCGCGCGCACTGGTCACCGGGCCTGTGTCCAAGGCGCAGCTCTATGTGGTGGGGTTCATCCATCCTGGCCAGACCGAATTCGTGGCGGAGCGGTGCGGGGTCGCGCGGGACAACACGGTGATGATGCTCGCGGGGCCGAGCCTGCGCGTAGTGCCGATCACCACGCATGTGCCGCTGGCCGAAGTTCCCGCGCTGCTGACCCGCGAACTGATCGTCGCCAAGGCACGCGCGACGGCCAAGGGACTGGTGCGGACGTTCGGGATCGCGGCACCGCGTTTGGCATTTGCCGGGCTGAACCCGCATGCGGGCGAAGGTGGAGCGATCGGGCGGGAGGAGATCGAGGTCATCGAGCCGGCCATTGCCGAGCTGCGGGCCGACGGGATCGACGCGACCGGGCCGTTCGCGGCCGACACGCTGTTCCATCCGCGCGCGCGTGAAGCGTATGACGTAGTGCTGTGTGCCTATCACGACCAGGCGCTCGTGCCGCTCAAGACCATTCATTTCGACGAGGGCGTGAACATCACGCTGGGGCTTCCGATCGTTCGCACATCGCCCGATCACGGCACAGCATTCGGCATTGCCGGGCGCGATGCGGCGCATCCGGGGGCGATGATCGCGGCGATCGCGATGGCCGGAATGGCGGCGGACCGGCGCGCGGCCTTTCATTCGTGACATTACCGCCACTGCGTGAGGTGGTTCAACGCCACGGGCTATCGGCGTCCAAGGCGCTGGGGCAGAACTTCCTCTTCGATGGGCAGTTGCTCGCCCGCATCGCCGCAGTGCCGGGCGACTTGACCGATGCCGAGGTGCTGGAGATCGGCCCGGGACCCGGCGGGCTGACGCGTGCGCTGCTGGCAGCCGGCGCGCGGGTGACCGCGATCGAGCGCGACCGGCGCTGCATCCCCGCGCTGGCGGAGCTGGAAGCGGCCTATCCGGGGCGGTTGCGCGTGATCGAGGGGGACGCGCTGGCGATCGATGCGCCCGCGCTGTTCTCGGGTCGGCCGCATATCGTGTCGAACCTGCCTTACAATATCGGCACCGCCTTGCTCGTCGGGTGGCTGTCCGCGGACTGGCTACCCTGGTGGGCGAGCGCCACGCTCATGTTCCAGAAGGAGGTCGCCGAGCGGATCGTCGCGGCACCGGACACATCGGCTTATGGACGCCTGGCGGTGCTGGCGCAGTGGCGTAGCAGCGCGCGCATCGCGATGCCGGTGCACCGATCGGCCTTCACGCCGCCGCCCAAGGTGATGTCGGCGGTGGTACACCTAGTGCCCGAGAATGCGCCGGCGGGGGTGAGCATCAGAACCCTTGAGCGCGTGACCGCGGCCGCGTTCGGGCAGCGGCGCAAGATGCTGCGCCAATCGCTGAAGGGTGTCGCGGGAGCCGATGCGGCGCTGGCGACGCTCAAAATCGAAGCGACGCGGCGGGCCGAAACGCTGAGCGTGGCGGACTTCGTCGCGCTGGCGCGGCTGCTGTCCTGAAACGGGCGGTTACGGAGTCGCGGTCGACTTCGTCTCGACCAAGGCGGTCGTGACCGGCGGACCCTTAGCGATCGTGGCGGCCAGGCGGGTCGCGTCTGGGCAGGTGCCTTTGCACAGGGTGCGGATCTTGGCGAGGTTGGTGCGGGCCTGGTTCACCGCGCCCTTGGCAACCAATGCCTCTCCCTGCCCGCGCAACGCGCCGACATCATTGGGTTCGAGGAGCAGCGCCTCGCGGTAGAGTCGAATCGACTTGCCAGGCAGCCCGCGCGCCTCGGCAACTTCGGCCAGCAGGACAAAGGCGGCGCGGTTGCGTGGGTCGACAGCGACGGCGGTTTCCAGGGCGTCGGTAGCGCCATCCAGGTTGCCAGAGGCTTTGAGAGCACGTCCTTCGGCAAGGAACTGCAGCGAGCGCGCATCGATCTGATCATCGGGGCGCTGGCCGCTGAGCGAGCTGGATAAGCTGACGCCGAACAGCGCGGCGGCAATGGCGATGGACGAGACACGCATGATCGTCTCCGGACGGAACAGTGCCATCATGGTTATCATGGTGCCACGAGG
>DASVUT010000386.1:0-2937 GCA_036386955.1 Sphingomonas sp.
TCAGCAGATCGCCGATCTTATACGCCTCGACCGCGTGGTGGAAGGCGGTCACCTTGTATCCGAACTCCTTGGCCATATCCATGACGATGGCCATCTCGTCGGCGCGGTAGCAATGGTTCTGGATGCGGATTTCGCCCGCGAGCACACCGCGCAGTGTATCCATGCCAATGTCGCGATCGGGCCGATCACCGCCATCGGTCTCGTACTTGTCCCAACGCCGCTTATAGGCCGCCGCCCGCGCCCAGGTCGCACGGTCGACCGCGACATTGCCCATTCGCGTCGCGGGCTTGCGGTTCTTGCTGCCATAGACGCGCTTGGGGTTCTCCCCGCAGGCCATCTTGAGGCCGTACGGCGCTTGCGGGAACTTCATTCCCTGCATCGTGCGCGCATAGACGTTCTTCAGCACCACCGATCGCCCGCCGAACAGGTTGGCGGAGCCGGGCAGGATCTGCAGCGTGGTGACGCCGCCATTGGTCAGCGCGCGTGAAAAGCCCGGGTCCTGCGGCCACACGCTATGTTCGGCCCAGACATCGGCGGTATTAGGATCGGTCGCCTCGTTGCCGTCCGAATGCGCCTGCACCGCAGGCGACGGGTAATTGCCCAGATGACTATGAATATCGATGATGCCGGGCGTGATCCACTTGCCCTGCCCCTCGATCACCGTCGCCCCGGCGGGTGCGTCGAGCGTTTGCCCGACAGCCACTACCTTGCCATCGGCGAACAGCACCGCGCCGCCCTGGATCAACCCGCCTTCGCCGTCGATCACGGTCGCGTTGCGGACCAAGGTCGGCACGCCGGGATAGGCGCGATAAGTCGAGGGGAAAGGATCATGCGCATAGCCCTTGTTCATCCCGGGCCCCGGCTCCTTTGCGGGCTTGGCCCCGGCACTTTGCGGCCGATCCCCCCCCGAACACGCGCCCACCGCCAACGCGGCCATCGCCGCCGCCGCCCGCCGCCCTGAAGTCATGCCGCCCCTCTTGCTCTTTGATCGGGACGATAGGGACGCGGGCGGTTGCGTCAATTGCCATTCAGGCGATTGCTACACTCCCGTCGGCAAAGTCCTCGGCGACCACGGCGTCGATCTGCCGCACGATGCCGCGGGTCAGGTGCGCGGGCACCGTCACGGCGAAGCCGCGCGCGACGAGCCCGTCCAACGCCCATTTGACGCAATAGTCGGCGGCGACCCCGATCACGGTAGCGCGGGTGACCCCCGCCGCGCGCAAATCGGCGAAATACGCGTCGCGCGCGATGCGGCCGCCCGCCCCCCGGATCGGCTCGACCACCAGATCGGGCTCTTCCCACATCGCGAACACGCCCTTCTCCAGCCGCCATGTCGGGATTGGGTCGGGCACCAGTGCCGGATCGAGCAGATTGCCCCAGCCGGCGCTGCCCCGCACGCAGTGGAGCGGGAACTGCGCTGCCTCGGCGGTCCCGCCGTAGGTCTCGGCGAAATGCGTATCGAAGGTGAAGAGCACGCCGGCGGTATCGGCCGGGTCCAGTGCAGCAAGCCAGTCGCGCATGGGTTGGGCCAGCGCGTCGGCCCCGCCGACGGGCAATGCGCCATCCGCCAGCATGAAATCGGCCTGGGTATCGACGACGATCACGATCTGCATGGAAACATCCTCCTTGCGATTTGACATATACGCGACGCACGACTATGTAAAGTGCCAGTCGGATATAAGGGGTGGGGATGGACGACTATGATCCCAACGCGTTCGACCGACCGTCGCTGGCGGTCGACGTGGTGCCGCTGTCGATCATCGACGCCGCCCCGCACGTGCTGTTGGTCCGGCGCAAGGAAGCACCCTTTGCTGATGCATGGGCGCTACCAGGCGGGTTCGTCGGCATCGACGAGGCAATCGACACGGCCGCCACCCGCGCGCTGCGCGACAAGGCCGGGATCACGGAAGTTCACCTGGAACAACTATACACCTTCGGCGCGGTCGATCGCGATCCCCGCATGCGGATCGTCAGCGTCGCGCACCTTGCATTGATGCCCGCCGAAACCATGCGCGCGCTGCCCCCCGCGCACGACCGCATCGTCGCACGGCTGGGCGCCGATGGCGGCGCGATCGGCCGCGACGGGACCCTCGCTCTGGCGTTCGACCACGCCACCATCCTGCGCACCACGATCGAGCGGTTGCGCGGCAAGATCGACTGGTCACCCATCGGCTTCGCGCTGCTGCCGCCGCTGTTCACGCTCCGCGCGTTGCAGGAGGTGCACGAGGCTATCCTGGGGCGGCCGATGAACAAGCCCGCATTCCGCCGCCGCATGCTCGATCGCGGCTGGCTGGCTGCCACCAGCCAGCGCGAGGAAGGCACCTCCTTCCGACCCGCCGAACTCTACCGCTTCAAGCCGGAGCCGACCCCATGACCCTCGACCTCGCCACCCGCGCCTATGATCATGGTTGGCGGCTCGACCCCATCGTGCGCAGCCTGCTCGACACCGATTTCTACAAGCTGCTGATGCTGCAGATGATCTGGCGCGATCATGCGAAAGTCGAGGCGACCTTTCGCGTCATCAACCGGACCAAGCATGTGCGGCTCGCCGACACGATCGACGAAGGCGAATTGCGTGCGCAGCTCGATCACGCCCGGTCACTGCGCTTCGCCAAGAAAGAGCTGATCTGGCTGGCGGGCAACAGCTTTTATGGCAAGGCGCGCATGTTCGCGCCCGACTTCATCGCCTGGCTCGCCGCCTTCCGCCTGCCCGAATACGATCTGACCCGCACCCCTGATGGCCAATATGAGCTGCGCTTCGCCGGACCGTGGACGCACACCACCATGTGGGAGATCCCGGCGCTCGCGATCATCAACGAACTGCGCGCGCGCACGGCGCTGCGCGATCACGGCCGCTTCACGCTCGACGTGACCTATGCCCGCGCCAAGGCCAAGCTCTGGGCAAAGGTCGAACGACTGCGCCAATTGCCCGATCTG
>DASVUT010000387.1:0-2518 GCA_036386955.1 Sphingomonas sp.
GTTCGTCGAGGAGAGGGAGGGCACGCGGTGGCTCTGCATCCCGGAAGGGCTGGGCTATCCGGTGACGGCCGAGCCGTTCGATACGGCGTCGCGCGGGTGACGCGGGTTCGGAGGACGCGGGCGGCGGCTGGACGCGGGCGAAGGACGGCCGGATGGCTGACTTGGATGGGCGTGGCGCTGGCGCTGGTGTTCGTCGCGTGGGTAGCGATGCGCGGGCAGCCGCAGGATCTGCCCTGGACGCCGCTTGATCTGGGCGCGCCGATCGGGCTGGCGACGGGAGGCAAGCTGGCGGCGCTAGGTGATGACTTCCCGGCGTGCAGGGTGCTGCTCGACCGCGCGGGCGTGCGGTACGACGCGCTCGCCCCGCGGCGCGACGGGCCGGCGTGCGGCTTCGATGATGGCGTGCGCTTGGTGCCGGGAGGTGCGCGCGGGATCGCGTTCGCGCCGGCGGGTGTCGGGGTCGCGTGCCCGGTCGCGGCGGCGCTGGCGATGTGGGAATGGCGCGTCGTCCAGCCCGCGGCGCGGCGGCGTTTCGCGCAAGGCGTGGCGAGCATCGAGCATCTGGGCAGCTATAATTGCCGGCGCATGTATGGGAGTGCGAGCGGCGCGTGGAGCGAACATGCGACCGCGAATGCGCTCGACGTGGCCGGGTTTCGGCTGGCGAACGGGCGGCGGGTCACGATCCTGGGCGACTGGAACAGCCTCGACGCGGCGACGCGCGCCTTCTTGCGCGATGTGCGCGATGGCGCGTGCGAGGTGTTCGCGACGACCCTGTCGCCGGACTACAACGCCGCGCACCGCGATCACCTGCACCTGGATCAGGCGTCGCGCGGCAGCTTGGGTCGGCGCGCGTGTCGGTAGGTCAATGCGGCAGTGCGCCGGCGTCGACCTTTTCCACCCAATAGGGGAAGAAGGCGGGCTGACGATCGGACCAGCCCGATGCGGTCGCGGCCGCCTCGCTGATCGATTGGAGCAGCTTGCGGCGCAGATCGGGATGGAGGTGCGGCATCGCGGCCGCCGCGCAAAAGGCCGAGGGCAACCATGGGCGGATCTCGGCCCCGATTAGCCTTTCATAGAGGAAGCGGAAGGCGGCGAAGCCCAGCAGCCGCCCCTGCCCCAGGTCGAACGCGGCCAACCCGATCAGCGGGGCCAGCACCGGCTCCACCGCGTCGAGCCCGCCATCGGTCGGGATCGCTTCGCGCAGTTCGGGCAGGATACGGTACAGCCGCCCCTGCGCGCGGATGCTGGCGGTTTCCACCACGTCGCGCGACCAACGCGCCATGGCGTCGTCGCGGTCGAGCCCGATGTCGAGCGAGCGGCGGATATACCGCTGCGTCGCGGCGCCGAACGTCGCGAATTCCTTCATCTCGGCCAGCGTCATCACGCCCTCGGCCTGCTTCATCCTTGCACTCATCGCCCGTACCCCCGCCCCCGTGGATCAACCGGTGAACCCTACGCCAAGATGGTTAACACCAGCCTGAACAAAGTGCGGTTCACGGTCACGAAGCGACCATCAAAGCCGCTGCGACGCAACATGCGTTGCGACGAGCCGCGTGTGGAGCACGGATTATACGCGAAACTGCGTCTTGCGTGTCACAATCGTGTCGCGGGGATCAGTCCTGCCGACGCAGGGCTCGCTCGGCATCCTCGTCATAGCCCGACGAGGCGGCGGGTTCGGCGTCGAGCGCCGACCGCGTGGCGGAGACCGGGTCGCTGGCGTCCATCGTTTCGTCCAGGCCGTTGTCGAGGAGGGCATCGTCGCTGTCGGGGTTCTTCTCGAGCCGCTTGCCGATCGATTTGTCGCGGCCGGCGTCCTGGCGCGGATCGCGTGCCTGGTTGCTGCCGCTGGGTGCCACCGACAGGCTGTCGAGCGCGCCCTGGTCGATCCCCGTCCGATTGTCGGTCATCATCTGTCCTCCCGTTCTGCCTGCATCAACGAACCGCGCCGGTGCGCGTTCCTGCATGCGAAAAGGCCCGGCGGTTCGCACCGCCGGGCCCTTTCGATCAGCCTGTTCCAAGATCAGTTGCGGTTGCCGAACAGCCGCAGGATGAACAGGAACATGTTGATGAAGTCGAGATACAGGTTCAGCGCCGACATCACGACGACCTTGCCTTCTTCGGCGGTGCCGCGAACCTGGTAGTACAGGCTCTTGGTCTTCTGCGTGTCATAGGCGGTAAGCCCGGCGAACACGAGCACGCCGATCGCGCTGATGACCAGCCCCAGCGTCCCCGACTGCAGGAAGATATTGACGATGCTGGCGACCAGCAGCCCGACGACGCCGATGATCATGAAAGTGCCGAGCGCGGTCAGATCACGCTTGGTGGTGTAGCCGTAGAGGCTGAGCGCCGCGAAGCCCGCCGCCGTCGAGAAGAACGCGCCCGCGATCGACCCACCGGTATAGACCAGGAAGATCGTCGACAGCGACAGCCCCATCAGGACCGCAAAGCCCCAGAACAGCATCTGCAGCGTGCCCTGGCTCATGCGGTTCTGCCCGAAGCTCATCGCGAGCACGACCAG
>DASVUT010000388.1:0-3212 GCA_036386955.1 Sphingomonas sp.
CGCCTGATCCACCAATTCTGGTCACCGCAAGACAGGCTCTACACGCAATCCCGGATCGTGCCGCTCGCGGGCGAACTGCGCAGCGTGACGATTCCGGACCTCGCGATCGACGGAACCGGCATCCTGTAACGCCGTGAGGCGAGCATGTCTGGGCGGCCGCGTGGCGGCACGAGCCGCGTATGGCAGGGTGCGGAGCGCCGCAATCGAGATCGGCTTCTGTCCCTCATGCGGCTCTACTCTGCCGTCGATTGAGCATTGATGGCCAAAAGCGAATGTCGAGCGATATAGGTTGCACGAAGGTCCGGGAACCACGGGAAGAACCATGGGCGAGCGAGAAGTAAAGGCCTTTGCGATGGCACCGCTGCCTGTGGTGGTTCCGCTGATATTTTCGATCGGAGTAAAAGCAATTGTCGGCGATTCGGGAGATGCGGGAGTCGCAGGCGTTCTCCTCGCCATATTGGCATTCGTACTGATCAGCTACGGCGCTACTCTTCTGATCGGGATTCCTATCCACCTAGTGCTACGACGTTTCCGGAAACGCGATTTGATCCATTATGTGAGCGCCGCTGTACTGCCCTTCGTTATTCTCGCTGGTGCGATTGCCGTTTGGCTTCAGCTTGACCCGGTTCCGACTCGACCCGTCAATCCGTTCAGCGTTCATGCGAACGGCGGCATTGCCATCAGATGGACGCTGGTGATTGCGGCCGTCGCTGCTCTGTCGGCCACGACCTTTTGGTACGTTGGTGTGAGACCTCAGCAATCCTGAACGTCGTTTGGGAGAAGAGACCGACTTCGCATGAATCGCTGTCCTACAGGCCTCCCCCTATGCAAGAGCGTGTCATCGCCGCCGACTCTTGCTGTGGCCTGCTCTTTGAACCTGTCCGAACCGCCGCATCAGTCATCGTTGGCGCGCCCGGCTGATGAAGTCGCGGTGGCGTCCTGTGGCGACCATCAGCCAAGCAAAGTCATGTATCCCGGGTCAGCGCCAGATCGCCCAGAACCGTTCGTGTGACGAGCATGCCGATAGTGTGACCCAAGTGTGACCTTTGCGCGAAAGCGGACCGTTCACGCTTCCCGACTTCGTTCGCAGCAGCCGCCCCCTCCACGGCGGGCAGCGCTGCCCTGTTTCCGCTTCGTTCCCGATCATGCTCGCGATATAGCGGGTTCATGATCCCGTTCCCCGCCCTCCACGCCAGCCATGGCGGCATCTGGATCGCGACCGGCGACGGCACGCGTCAGGTGGGGCGGGGGGAGGCGATCCGGGCGGTGGCGGATACGCCCGTGATCGTGCTCAACGCGGCGCTGGTCGGGCAGCGGCTGGGCTATGCCGAACTGTCGGGGCTCGACCTGCTCGAACTTCACGCCTTTCTGCACCCCGCGCGCTTCGCCGTGTCGACGCCCGCCGGCATCGCCCGCGCCGCTGATCTGTCGCCACCCGAGCGCGAGGAGGATGTCGCGGCCTTCCTGCTGGAGGCGACGGCGGCGATGCTCGCGGTGCCGACGGGCGAGTGGCCCGAGCGTGACGGCGCCTATTCCTCCGCGCAGGCGCTGGCGCGGTTCCGCTGGCCCTGGGCGCCGTTGCTGCTCGAACGCCTGCGCAAGCCCGAACGGCACGAGCGCAGCGTCTTTGCGATCCTCCCCGAATGGGAGGAAACCGCACCCCGGCCCGCCCCGCGCGCGATCACGCTGCCGCCCGAGGACGCCACCGCGCGGCTCGTCGCGCTGACCGGCCACGGTGCCGAGGAGCGCGCCGGACAGCGGGCCTATGCCGGTGCCGCGACCGAGGCGTTTCAGCCGCGCGTCGCCCGCGACGCTCCCAATCTGGTGCTGGCCGAGGCGGGGACCGGGATCGGCAAGACATTGGGCTATCTGGCGCCTGCGTCGCTCTGGGCCGAGCGGGCCGGCGGCACCGTCTGGATTTCGACCTTCACCAAGGCGCTCCAGCGTCAGCTTGCCCACGAAACCGCACGCCTCTTCCCCGACGCCGAAGTCCGCCGCACCAAGGTCGTGACGCGCAAGGGCCGGGAGAACTACCTGTGCCTCCTCAACCTCGAAGACGCGCTGCAGGGCGGGTTCGCGGGCCGGGCGGCGGTGCTGGCGCTGCTCGTCGCGCGCTGGGCGGCGTATAGCGCCGATGGCGACATGGTCGGCGGTGACCTGCCCGGCTGGTTGCCGACGCTGTTCCGCCGCAACGCCCCCGCCGCGCTCACCGACCGGCGCGGCGAATGCGTCTATGCGGGCTGCCCGCACTACCGCAAATGCTTCATCGAACGCGCCGCGCGCGCTTCGAGCGAAGCCGACATCGTCATCGCCAACCCCGCGCTGGTGATGGTCAACGCCGCTCGCGGGCGCGAGCTGTCGACGCGGCCCACACGCTATGTCTTCGACGAAGGCCACCACCTCCACGATGCCGCCGACGCGATGTTCGGCGTCGGGCTGACCGGCGCGGAGACGATCGAGCTGCGGCGCTGGATTTTGGGCCCGGAAGCCGGCGGGCGAGGGCGGCGGCGCGGGCTCCAGGCCCGACTGTCGGATGTCGCCAGCTATGACGAGGCCGGCGGGCGCGCCATCGCCGAGGCGGTCGATGCGGCACGCCATCTGGCGGGCGACGGCTGGCTTGGGCGGCTGGCGGAGGGGCAGCCCTATGGCCCCGTCGAAACGCTGCTCGCCGCCGTCCGCGGGCTCGCCTATGCGCGCGCCGAACAGCCGGGCGATGCAGGCTATGGCCTGGAAACCGAACTGGCTGAGCCCAGCCCCGAACTGATCGACGCCGCCGGCCCCGCCGCCGCCGCGCTCGACGGGCTCGTCCGCCCGCTCGTGGCCCTCGGCCGCAGGCTTGAGGCGGTCCTGGCCGAGGCGCCGGACTGGCTCGACGCGGCGGCGCGCGCCCGGGTCGAAGGCGCGATCGCCTCGGTCGGGTGGCGCGCGGAAACCGTGGCGGCGTGGCTGGCGCTCATCGCGCGGGTGGGCGGGCCGGCCGATGCCGATTATGTCGATTGGCTCGCCGTCGACCGCGCGGAGGGCCGCGAATATGATGTCGGGCTCCACCGCCGCTGGCTCGATCCGACCCGCCCTTTCGCGCAGGTCGTGCTGAAACCCGCGCACGGGGCGCTGGTCACCTCGGCGACGCTGACCGGCGGTGGCGACTGGGACACGGCCGAAGCCCGGGTCGGTGCTCCGCATCTCGCCCGCGCCGCGTCGCGTTTCCAGGT
>DASVUT010000389.1:0-2006 GCA_036386955.1 Sphingomonas sp.
CATCGAAGCGCGCCACGATCGCGGTGCCGGCGGGGCTGAGCGCGGTAGGGGCCCCGGCCGCGGAGGGCTCTGCGATGGTCGGCACGACGCGCGGCGGCTTAACCTTGCGTGGTCCGCGCAATCCATCGATCTCCGCCTGCCGCCGCGCGAGGTAGAATTCGCGCAAGGCCGTATACGGGTCCGGCCCCGACCGGATGCGCTCCAGATCGGTGTCGAACTCGGCCCGGTAGTCGAGCGCGCTGACCAGGCCCAGCGGCACGGTATAGATGTCGCCCCGAAACGGCCGCACCGGCCCCACCGGCACCACCGCCTGGTCGAAGATCACCCCCACCAGATCGCGCAGGCTCGTACCCCCGACCAGCGGCAGGAAGAAGAACGGCCCAGGCTTCACCCCGTGATAACCCAGCGTATTGGCGAAACTGTTGCGCCGCTTGCGCAGGCGAAACGGCTTGCGTTCGGCGACATCGATCAGCCCGGCGACACCGATCGTCGAATTGATCGCGAACCGCCCCAATGTCTCGGCCGCCTTGCCCGGCTTGAACTGCAAAAGGTAATTGAACGCGACCACCGGCTCGCGCAGATTGCCCAGGAAGTTGCGCAGGCCGTCGCGCACCGGGCTCGGGATCTTCGTCTTGTACGCCTTGGCCATCGGCCCGACCACCGCGCGATCGATCGCCTGCGTGCCTTCGAACACCTTCAGGTTCACCGCCTGCGCCGGATCACCCCGCGTGCTGCGTCCGGTGATGACGACGTCGTTCGGGTCCTGCGCCGGCACAGGGGCAACGACAGGAACAGGCTGCTGCTCGGCGGTCGGCTCGGCCGCCACAGCTGGCACGGGCGTCTCGACGGGCGTCGGCGCAGGCACCAGCTGCGCCGCCGCGGGAGGCACGACCAGCGCCAACCCCGTCACAAGAGCCATCATGCCGATCGGACTACCCCCACGCGGTCGCCGTTCCGGGCGACTCACCACACGCGGGGCACCACCACAGGCGGCCCGCCCGGCAAGCCTTATCGCCGGACGCGGGACTTGGAAACGGCTAAGCGGATTAGCGTCAGAGACATGCTTCCAGATAGGCCTGGTCGAACCCGTATTGCTTGGCCTTGTCGAGCGTATAGGGGCGCAGGCCCATCGAGCGATATTCGCCGATGATCTTGCCGTCGGCGGATTCGTCGAGATATTCGAACTTGAACAGCTCCTGCGTGACGATCACCGGGCCTTCCATGCCGATCACCTCGGTGACGTTGGTCACACGCCGGCTGCCGTCGCGCAGGCGCTTCACCTGGATGATCAGTTCGACCGAATCGGCGATCTGGCGGCTGATCGCTTCCTTGGGCACCTTGATGTCGGACATCATCACCATGTTCTCCATGCGGGCCAGTGCCTCGCGCGGGGAGTTGGCGTGGAGCGTACACATCGATCCGTCGTGACCGGTGTTCATGGCCGCGAGCATGTCGAAACACTCCGACCCGCGGATTTCGCCCAGGATGATGCGGTCGGGCCGCATACGCAGCGCGTTCTTGACGAGGTCGCGGATGCTGATCTCGCCCTGACCCTCCAGATTGGCGGGGCGCGTTTCCAGCGGCAGCCAGTGCGGCTGCTGCAGGCGGAGCTCGGCGGCGTCCTCGATCGTGATCACGCGCTCGCCGGGGTCGATCATCTTGGAAAGCGCGTTCAGCATCGTCGTCTTGCCCGAACCGGTGCCGCCCGAGATGACGATGTTGAAGCGGGATGCGCCAGCGATCTTCAGCGCCGTCGCCATCTTTTCGGACATGGAGCCGAAGCCGCGCATCATGTCGATGGTGATCGGCTTTTCGGAGAATTTACGAATCGAGATGGCGGTGCCGCGGAGCGACAAGGGCGGGACGATGACGTTGACGCGGGAGCCGTCCTGGAGTCGGGCGTCGGCGAGCGGCGTCGTCTGGTCGATTCGGCGGCCGACCTTGTTGACGATCCGCTGGGCGATCTGGAACAGATGCTCCTCGTCGCGGAATTGGATCTGGGCGAG
>DASVUT010000390.1:0-2137 GCA_036386955.1 Sphingomonas sp.
CCGACGAGGCGCGGCAGATAAACCTTAACCGTCGTGCCCTGACCGGGTTCGGAATAGATCTTCACATGGCCGCCCGATTGTCTCACGAAGCCATAAACCTGGCTGAGCCCCAATCCGGTTCCCTTGCCGACGCCTTTTGTGGTGAAGAACGGGTCGAATGCCTTGGCAATCACGGCGTCGGGCATGCCGCCCCCGGTATCGGTAACGGCGATCAGCACATACTGGCCCTCCGTTACCCCCGGATGCGCCGCTACATAGCGCGCGTCGAGATGCGCGTTCTGCGTCTCCACGGTCAGCCGGCCCCCGTCAGGCATCGCATCGCGCGCGTTGACCACCAAGTTGAGCAGGACGTTCTCGAGCTGGTTGGGATCGGCATGCGCGTGCCAGCCGCCGCCGGTGAGGACGGTTTCGAAACGGACATCGCTGCCCAGCGATCCGCGGATCAGCTCCGCCATGCCGATGACCAGCTTGTTGACGTCGATCGGCTCGGGCTTGAGTGGTTGTTGCCGCGAAAAGGCGAGCAGCCGCTGCGTCAGCAGTGCCGCGCGCCGCGCCGCTTCGGCCGCCGCTTCGACATAACGGGTAGCGCGGGGATCGCCCGAGCCAAGCCGGCGCGCGAGCAGATCGAGCGATCCGATGACCACCGCCAGCATATTGTTGAAGTCATGCGCGATGCCGCCCGTCAGCTGCCCGACCGCCTCCATCTTCTGCGCCTGACGCAGCGCACCGCGGGCCTGGTCCAGCTCGGCCTCGCGTGCTTTTTCCGCGGAGATATGGCGACCGCTGGCATAGATGTACTCGCCTTCGGGGGCCGCCACCCAGGCGATCCAGCGATACCCGCCATCCTTGTGCCGGTAGCGGTTCTCGAACCGTTCCAGCGGCTGGTCCCTGGCGTGCTGAAGGGCATCCTGCGTTGGCGCGTCGTCTTCAGGGATGACGAAATCGAATATGGTGCGTCCGATAACCTCCTCCGGCGTCCAACCCAGCATCTCGGTCACGGCGGGACTGACCGCCTGGAACGCGCCCTGCCCATCGATCACGACCTGCAGATCCTGCGTGTTGCGCCACAGCCGATCGCGCTCCTGCGTCCGCGAGGCGACTCGCTGTTCGAGTTCGTCGTTGAGGGTGCGCAGCGCGGCTTCGGCGCGAAATCGATCGGTGTCGTCGCGCAGGGTCAGCACCGCGCCGATCTGTTCGCCCGACGGGTCGAGCACGGGGCGTGCGGTGCCGACCGCGAGCACCTCGGCACCGTTGGGGCGGCGGATGCTCCAGCGGGCGTCCTGTACGATTTCGCCGTGCCGCACCGCACGGGCGAGCGGGAGCTGGTCGCTCGGGTACGGAGCACCGTCCAGCGTCAGCAAGTGATAGGTGTCGCTATACCGGTCGGGTTCGACGTCGAGCTTTGCGACGCCGTGAATGCGGGTGGCGGCGTCGTTGACGAAGGTGATTCGCCCGCTGCGATCGGTGACGATCACGCCCTCGGCGAGTTGCCCCAGGATCGCGGCCTGTTCGGCGGCAAGAGCCTCGGCGCGGGCCGTGGACGCGTGCAGCGCCTGTTCCTGTTCACGCCGATCATCGATGTCGAACAGCGACCCGACATAGCCCAGAAAGGCACCATCCGCCCCGAAGCGGGCGGCGGCGGCGTCAATGACCCAGCGATACGCTCCGTCGAGCCGGCGCAGGCGAAATTCCACCCGGTAATCGCGCCGCTCGGCATTGGCGGACAGGAACGCGTGTTCGGCGATCCCGCGATCGTCGGGATGCACCGCGTCCAGCCAGCCATAGCCTTCACCCGCCCCGCCCGCTTGCCCGGTGAAGTCATACCAGCGGCGATTGAGATAGGTGCAGATGCCCGCCGGATCGGTGACCCACATCATTACTGGGGCACCATCGGCCAAGGTCCGGAACCGCGATTGCGCCTCGTCCAGGCGGCCAAGCGCCTGGCCGAGCTCCGCCTCGACCGCCAGCTTGACGCTGACGTCTTCGACGCGGTGGAACGCGGCGACGACAGACCCGTGCGCGTCGCGAATCGGTGTGTAGCGGATCGCCCGTTGCGGCATGCCGGGCTCCGCGCGGCCTAATGTGGCGACGACCTCGAACGTCTCGCCGGCCAGCGCCCGAGCCATAAGCGCGCGTA
>DASVUT010000391.1:0-2301 GCA_036386955.1 Sphingomonas sp.
CGGCCGCCGTTCGTGCTATCCTGTCCGTCTCACCAACGGAGACACACCATGACGGACGATTGCTGCGGAAAAGATTGCCCCTGTTGCAACAAGGGCAAGTGACCCGAAGGCCTCGGCTCCGCCGGGGCCTTTTTCATGAGTGCGCAAGACAAAACACGTAAAGCACCCTTGACGTAAAGCCTGCTTTCCATGACAAGCTTCCTTCACAACGAATCGAAGGAAGTCGGTCATGTTGAAAAGCCCTGCCGCCCGGCGCTATGCCAAGGCCATCATCATCTTGTCGCTCGTATATGCGGTGCTGCTGATCGGGTCCGTGTTCGCCTTCAAGCGCGACCTGCTGACCGCGCCGCTCAGCTATGTCGTCGCGGTGCTGCCCGCGCTGCCGATCATCGGCATGTTCGCCGCGATCGGGCGTTTCCTGGTCGAGGAGCGCGACGAGTATCTGCGCATGCTGCTGGTCCGCCAGTCGCTCGTCGCCAGCGGCTTCGCGCTCGCCATCGCGACGGTCTGGGGGTTCCTCGAAAGCTTCGACCTGGCACCGCATGTCGACGCCTATTGGTTCGCGGTGATGTGGTTCGCGGGGCTAGGTGTCGGTCAATGCGTCAACGCGGTCATTGAACACCGGGGGCGGGCATGAACAACCATCTGCGCGCGCTGCGCGGCGACCGGGGGTGGAGCCAGCAGCATCTGGCCGAGCTGCTCGAGGTCAGCCGCCAAAGCGTCAACGCGATCGAGACCGGGCGCTACGACCCCTCGCTCCCCCTCGCCTTTCGCATCGCCGAACTGTTCGAACTGCCGATCGAACACATCTTCATCAGCCCGTCCAAGGAGCCCATGGCATGATCCACGCCCTGCTGCTCGCCCATGCCGCGATCGCCACGCCCGCGCTGGCGCAAACCACGCCCGCCGCTTCGGCTGCGTCTGCCATCGTCCAGATGGACCACATTTCGATCGAGACGGTCGGCAAGGGCGATCCGGTCGTCCTGATCCCCGGCCTGTCGATCGGGCGCGAAGGATGGCGCGACACCGCGACACGGCTGGCGCGGACGCACCGCGTGTTGATGGTCCAGGTCAACGGTTTCGGCGGGAGCGCGGCGGGCGCGAATGTCCGGCCCGGGCTGCTCGACGGCATCGTCGCCGACCTTCACCGCGCGATCGCGACGGAGAAGACCCCGCCCGCCGTGATCGGCCACTCGATGGGCGGGCTGGTCGGCATGATGCTGGCGGCGCGGCACCCGGACCAAGTCGGGCGGCTGATGGTGGTCGACGCGCTGCCGTTCATCGGCACGATCATGGCCGCGCCGGGCGCGACGCCCAAGTCGATCGCGCCCCAGGCGGCGATGATGCGGGACCGGGTGGCGGCCTCCCCGCCCGCTCCCGTGGCGACGGCCGATCCCGGCGGCATCTGGTCCAATACGGCCGCGGGGCGGATCACGGTCGCCAACTGGTCGCGCACCGCCGATCCGCGCGTCGTCGCGCAGGCGCTCTACGAGGACATGACGACCGACGTGACGCCGCTGCTCCCGTCCATCGCCGCGCGGCCGTTCACCGTCGTGTATGCGGCGGGCGCGGGGCCAACGGTGGAGCCGATCTGGACGCGCGCCTATGCCGGGTCGCCTGCGACATTGCAGCCGGTGCCAGGCAGCTATCATTTCATCATGCTTGATCAGCCCGCCGCCTTCGCCGCGGCCGTGGATGCGTTCCTGGCGCGCTAGGCGTTGTCCCGGTGACACCGGGCGTGGCATGGGCGAACGATGCCGAACGCCGCGCCGCAACCGCCCCACCGCCTCGCCTATCACCACACGCCCGGTGCCGGGCCGACGATCGTCTTCCTGCCGGGCTATGCGTCCGACATGACCGGCACCAAGGCGCTGGCTCTGGAGGCATGGGCGAAGGCGGGCGGGCGCGCCTTTCTGCGCTTCGACTATGCCGGGTGCGGGCGGAGCGAGGGGGCGTTTGAGGAGCAAACGCTGGCAGGGTGGCGCGGCGACGTGCTGGCGATGCTCGATCAGGTCGCGACCGGCCCCGTGATCCTGGTCGGATCCTCGATGGGCGGGTGGCTGATGCTGCTCGCCGCGCTTGCCAGGCCCGAGCGGGTCATCGGCCTGGTCGGGATCGCCGCCGCGCCGGACTTCACCTCCTGGGGCTTCAGCGACCAAGAAAAGCGCATCATCCGGGAGCAGGGCCGCCTTGCCGAACCCTCGGCTAATAGCGACGAGCCCTACGTCACCACACGCACTTTCTGGGAGAGCGGCGAAGCGCTGAAGCTGCTCGGCGCCGAGATCGCGATCGACTGCCCGG
>DASVUT010000392.1:0-2617 GCA_036386955.1 Sphingomonas sp.
CGCGTGAGCTCAAGCGCCCCCGTGCGCCCGCTGGCCGGCGAGGTTTCGCCCGCCGGCGCTTTTGCGTTTGGTTACCCCGAGTAAGGAAAGGGCCGCCATGTTCGACAGTCTCAGCGACCGGCTCGGCGGCGTCTTCGATCGGCTGCGCGGTCGCGGCGCGCTGACCGAGGCCGATGTGCGCACCGCGATGCGCGAAGTCCGCGTCGCGCTGCTCGAGGCCGATGTGGCGCTGCCGGTCGCGCGCGATTTCGTCGACAAGGTCACCGAACAAGCGATCGGCCAGAACGTCCTGCGCTCGATCACCCCGGGGCAACAGGTCGTCAAGATCGTCCACGACGCGCTCGTCGCGATGCTGGGCGCGGACGAAAGCGACCTGCTCCTCGACGTCACGCCGCCCGCGGTCGTGATGATGGTCGGCCTGCAAGGCTCGGGCAAGACCACCACCACCGCCAAGATCGCCAAGCGCCTCACCACGCGGGATCGCAAGAAGGTGCTGATGGCGTCGCTCGACGTCAACCGCCCCAACGCGCAGGAACAGCTCGCGACCTTGGGTACGCAGACGCAGGTCGCCACGCTCCCGATCATCGCCGGGCAACAGCCCGTCGACATCGCCCGCCGCGCGATCCAGGCCGCCAGGCTTCAGGGCTTCGACGTCCTGATGCTCGACACCGCCGGGCGCACCAGCATCGACCAGGCGCTGATGGACGAGATGCGCGCCGTCGCCGACGTGGCCTCCCCACAGGAAATCCTGCTCGTCGTCGATGCGCTGACCGGTCAGGACGCGGTCAACGTCGCCCAGAACTTCTCCGATCAGGTGCCGCTCACCGGCGTCGTGCTGACGCGCATGGACGGCGACGCGCGCGGTGGTGCCGCGCTGTCGATGCGCGCCGTCACCGGCAAGCCGATCAAATTCGCCGGCACCGGTGAAAAGATGGACGCGCTGGAGGGTTTCCACCCCGAACGCGTTGCCGGGCGTATCCTGGGCATGGGCGACGTCGTCTCGCTGGTCGAGCGCGCCGCCGAATCGATCCAGGCGGACGACGCCGAACGCATGGCCCTGAAGATGGCCAAGGGTCAGTTCGACCTGAACGACCTGCGCGCGCAGCTATCGCAGATGCAGCGCATGGGCGGCCTGGGCGCGCTCGCGGGCATGATGCCCGGCATGAAGAAGGCGCAAGGCGCGCTGGCCGACGCCGGCGGCGACCGGATGCTCGTCCACATGGACGCGCTGATCTCGTCCATGACGCTCAAGGAACGCGCCAAGCCCGAACTGATCAACGCCAAGCGCAAGATCCGCATCGCCAAGGGCGCGGGACGTACGGTGCAGGAGGTCAACAAGCTTCTCAAGATGCACCAGGAAATGGCCACCGCCATGAAGAAGCTCAAGAAGATGGGCGGTCTGAAGGGCATGATGGCGATGCTGGGCAAGGGCGGGGCAGGGGGCGGTCTCGCCGGGCTCGGCAACGCGCTCGGCGGCCCCGGCATGGGCGACATGATGAGCAAGGCGGGCGCGGGTCTGCCCGGTCTCGGCGGCCCGGCGCAGGGCGGCATGCCCAAATTGCCGCCCGGCTTCGAAAACCTGATCAAGAAAAAGTAACCAAGAACCAAAGGAAGAATATCATGGCACTTTCCATCCGGCTGTCGCGTGGCGGCTCCAAGAAGCGTCCTTACTACCGCATCGTCGTCGCCGACGCGCGGTCCCCGCGTGACGGCAAGTTCATCGAGAAGATCGGCAACTACAACCCGCTGCTGGCCAAGGACTCGGCCGAGCGGATCCAGCTCGACGCCGATCGCGCCAAGCATTGGCTCTCGGTGGGCGCGCAGCCGACCGACCGTGTCGCCCGTTTCCTCGATGTGGCCGGCGTGCGCGAGCGCCCCGCGCGTCAGAACCCCAACAAGGGCAAGCCCGGCGAAAAGGCGACCGAGCGCGCCGAAGAACGCGCCGAGAAGCTGAAGGCCCAGGAAGAGGCCGCCGCCGCAGCGTCGGCCGCCGCCGCCGCTCCCGAGGCGGAGACCGAGACCGCCGCCGACACAACCGACGCTGCCTCTGCAGAAGCAACCGCGGAAGCGTAAGCGACCGATCGGGTCGGTCATGCGTTGGCACCTGGATCATCAGGAGGCCGACCATGACCGATCCCGAACCCAGCACGCCCGATCCGCGGACCGACGCTTATGACGACCAGGACGCCACCAACGAAGGACGGTCGTCGCAAGCCCCCGTCGAAGGCGACGACGACGCCAACCCCCGCCAGCCCGGCTCCCCAGCCGGCTAGCGCGACGGGTCAGGTCGTCTTGGCCGTCGTCACCGGCGCGCATGGACTGGGTGGCGAGGTGCGGGTGAAAAGCTTCACCGACGATCTCGCCGCTTACCGCGACTTCAACGACGGCGCGCTGACGCTGGCGTCCTTGCGCGGCGACATCGCCCGCTTCGCGCAGGTCAAGGACCGCACCGCCGCCGAAGCATTACGCGGCACCGAACTGCGAATCCCGCGCAGCGCGCTGCCGCCGCTGGGCGAGGGTGAATATTACCACGCCGACCTGATCGGGCTCCCCGCCGTCACCCCCGACGGCGAACCGCTCGGCACCGTGATCGCGGTCGACGATTTCGGTGCCGGCG
>DASVUT010000393.1:0-11857 GCA_036386955.1 Sphingomonas sp.
TTTTCATGGTCGTCTGTGCGGATCATGATCGCATCGACATAGGATGACAGGACGCGCGCGGTGTCGGCGACGCTTTCGCCTCGACCAAGCTGCATCGTGCCGGCGTCGGCGATGATCGAGGTGCCGCCCAGTTGCCGGATCGCCATGTCGAAGCTGAACCGGGTGCGGGTCGAGTTCTTCTCGAACACGCAGGCCAGCACATGCCCGGCGAGCGGCGCGTCGGCATCCACGCTCCCCTTTGGCCAGCCGACCCGCGCCGCCTTGCGATCGAGCGCATCGGCCAACATCGCGGCGATGCCGTCGGGTCCCGCATCGGACAGGTTCAGGAAGTGGCGGGCGAGCTCAGTCATCGCTGGCGGGGACGTAGATCCGCGCCGCCTCGCTCAACCGATCGACGAATGCAGCGACATGCTCTTCCTCGATCACCAGCGGCGGCAGCACGCGCACGACATTTTCACCCGCCGCGACGGTCAGGATATGATGCTCATCGCGCAGATAAGCGACGAAGCGGCGGCTGTCGGTCTTGAGCTTCAACCCCAGCATCAGCCCGCGCCCGCGGACCTCCTCGAACAGGCTGTCGTGGTTGGGGATCATCTGTTCCAGCCGCCCGCGCAGCCGGTCACCCATCGCCGTCACATGCTCCAGGAACCCTGGTTCCCGGATGACGTCGAGCACGGCCTCTCCGGCCGCCATCGCCAGCGGATTGCCGCCATAGGTCGACCCGTGCGTGCCGGGGACCATCCCTTGCGCGGCCGCCTCGGTCGCCAGGCACGCGCCGAGGGGAAAGCCGCCGCCGATGCCCTTGGCAACGGACATGATATCGGGCGTGACGCCATATAATTCATGCGCGAACAGCTTGCCCGTCCGGCCATAGCCGCACTGGACCTCGTCGAGCACGAGCAACAGCTCATGCTCGTCGCACGCCTGGCGCAGCCCGTTCAGGAACGCATCGGTCGCGACGCGCAGCCCCCCCTCGCCCTGGATCGGCTCCACCAGGAACCCGGCCGTGTGATCGTCGATCAGCGCCAGCGCACCTTCCAAGTCGTTGAACTCGGCATAAGCGAAGCCGGGCAGCAAAGGCTCGAACCCGTCGCGCATCTTGGCCTGGTTGGTGGCCGAGATCGTCCCCAATGTACGGCCGTGAAAGGCGTTGTTGAAGGTGATCAGCGTGTGCCGCTGCGGATTGCCCTGCACATGGTGATACCGCCGCGCTGTCTTGATCGCGCACTCGACTGCTTCGGCACCCGAATTGGTGAAGAACACCGTGTCGGCGAACGTCGCATCGACCAGCCGCTGCGCGAACCGCTCGCCCTGCGGCGACCCGTACAGGTTCGACACGTGCATGAGCGTCGCGGCCTGGTCCGCAATCGCCTTCACCAGCCGTGGATGCCCGTGCCCCAGCGCATTGACCGCGATGCCGCTGGCGAAATCGAGATACTGGGTTCCGTCCTCGTCATACAGGTACACACCCTCGCCACGCACCGGACGCACCCTGCTCCGTGGATAAACGGGCATCAGCGGGGTAATCGTCATGACAGGCTCCGGGTCGGGAGCAACCGAAGGGTTGCTTGAGCGGGCACTACGGGCAGCAGCCAGCGCAAATCAACCCTTGCGCCGATCAACGCGGAACCTGGGGCACGGGATCGCTACTCAGATCGAACATCAGGATCTGGACGTTGCCGTTCGGCTCGCGCGATCGGTAGTCTTTGATGCTCAGTAAGGTTCGCGTATATCGCTCGACCCGGAACAAGCCCGGGCCATCGCGCACGGTCGCAAGGGGCGCATAGCGCCTAGTCGCGATCGTGCGGCTCACTTCGGCGACCCAGTCACGTTCCAGATCGGGACTTTCGCGCATCATGTCGACGTCGGCGACCGAGCCATCCGGGCGTATCCAGAAGCCGATATCCACCCACTGAGCGGCCGATGCACCGTCCGATTCATCGTTCGTGAGGTCGCGGCTGACGGAGTTTCGTTGCGATTGCACCGTCAGGCCGGTGCCGATCAGGATCGGGCGCTCACCGGATTGCGTACGAAGTCCGGCAAGGCTGCGTTCGAACGCAGCCCCACCGTCCTCCTTCATGCGCGACCGAGCATCGAGCAGCAGGCCGGCGGTACGATAGGGTGCCATCGCCGCACTCGTGCTACCGATCAGCTCGGCGATCGTTTCCCGCGCCACCGTGCTGTTGCCGCCATTCAGACCGACTTCCAAGGCAGCCAGCCGGAACAGGGCGTAGCCGCGCACCTTTTCCGCCCCCGACTGCGCCGTCCGGCGAATACCCCAGCGATAGACCTCACGTGCCCGCTAAATGTCGCCGAGCCGCGCATAGGCATCCCCAAGCTCCAGACGCTGCGCGATGTAGCGGGGATCGTCCTCGCCCAATCCCGTCTTGAGCGCGGCGATCGCCTCGATCGCGCTGAGGCGATAGGCACTGCCCAGGCCCAGATGCGCCGACACGCGCACGTCGGATCGCCAAAGGTCCGCGACCGCCACCGGAAACGTCTTGGCCGCGCCGCGATGACGCCTGATGGCGGCGCGAAGCGTCTGCCGGGCGCCCTCATAGTCGCCGGAAATGAACTGGTTCTCGGCATGCGCGGTTGCAGCGTCGCTGTCTTCGTCGGTCGGACATTTCCGTTCGATACAGGCCTTAAGCTGCTGCGCCGTGTCCATGCTCGTGCGCGCCGTCACCACGACCTCGGTCACCGGGCGCTTCAGCGGACGCGCTTGCAGCAACAGGACCAACCCCACTGACCAGATCACGCGTCCAACGCCTCCTCATCCAACCGCGCTGCATTCTCCTGAATGAAGGCGAAGCGGTGCGCTGGGTTGTTGCCCATCAGCCGGTCGACCAGTCCCTTCACCAGCGCGCGCTCTTCATACTCCTGCGGCAAGGTGATGCGGATCATGGAGCGCGATTTGGGATCCATCGTCGTTTCGCGAAGCTGCATCGGGTTCATCTCCCCCAGCCCCTTGAAGCGCGCGACCTCGACCTTCTTGCCGCGGAACGCCGTGCGCTCGAGCTCGGCGCGATGCGCGTCGTCGCGGGCGTAGAGCGACTTGGCGCCCACCGTCAGCCGGTAGAGCGGCGGCTGCGCCAAATGGAGATGCCCCTGCCGCACCAGATCGGGCATTTCCTGAAAGAAGAAGGTCATTAGCAGCGTCGCGATGTGCGCGCCGTCGACATCGGCGTCGGTCATGATGACGATGCGTTCGTAGCGGAGCTGTTCGGGGCGGAAGTCCTTGCGCGTCCCGCATCCGATCGCCTGGATCAGGTCGGCGATCTCCAGATTGGCGAGGATCTTCGCCGATGTCGCCGACGCGACGTTCAGGATCTTGCCGCGGATGGGCAGGATCGCCTGTGTCTTGCGGTCGCGCGCCTGCTTGGCCGATCCGCCCGCCGAATCGCCTTCGACGATGAACAGCTCGGTGCCCTTGGGGTCGTCGGCCGAACAATCGGTCAGCTTGCCCGGCAGCCGCAGCTTGCGCGCGCTCGTCGCGGTCTTGCGCTTGACCTCGCGTTCCTGCTTGCGGCGCAGGCGATCGTCCATGCGCTCCAGCACATAGCCGAGCAGCGCGCGCCCGCGGTCCATGTTGGACCCCAGCCAATGGTCCAGGTGATCGCGCATCGCGCGTTCCACCAGACCCGCCGCCTCCGGGCTCGTCAGCCGGTCCTTCGTTTGCGACTGGAATTGCGGTTCGCGGATGAACACCGACAGCATCAGCTCGGCCCCGACCACCACGTCGTCGGCGGTGATGTCCTTGACCCGCTTGTCCTTCACCAGCTCGCCGAACTGGCGCAGGCCTCGCACCAGCGCCTGGCGCAGGCCCTGTTCATGCGTGCCGCCGTCGGGCGTCGGGATGGTGTTGCAATACCAGCTATAGCTGCCGTCCGACCACAGCGGCCAGGCGACCGCCCATTCGACGCGGCCCTGCCCACCGGGGAAGTCCTGCGACCCGGCGAAGAAATCCGCCGTCGCGCATTCGCGCCCGGCGATCTGTTCGCGTAAGTGATCGGCCAGCCCGCCGGGGAACTGGAACACCGCCTCGGCGGGCGTATCGGTCCCCGCGACCAGCTCGGGCGCGCACCGCCAGCGGATCTCGACGCCGGCGAACAGATACGCCTTGGACCGCGCGAGCCGGTACAGCCGCTGCGGCTTGAACTGCAGTTCGGGGCCGAATATCTCCGTGTCGGGCGTGAAGGCGACGCTCGTCCCGCGGCGGTTGGGGGCAGCCCCGACCAGCTCCAGCGGCCCTTGCGTGATCCCGCGGCTGAACCGCTGACGGTACAACTGCCGGTCGCGTGCGACCTCGACCACCGTGTCCGACGACAGCGCGTTGACCACCGACACGCCGACCCCGTGCAACCCGCCCGATGTCGCATAAGCCTTGCCTGCGAACTTGCCGCCCGAATGGAGCGTCGACAGGATCACCTCCAGCGCCGACTTGTCGGGAAAGCGGGGATGCGGGTCGACGGGGATGCCGCGGCCATTGTCGGTGACGGTCAGCCGGTTTCCGGGTTCGAGCTCGACCTCGATCCGGGTCGCATGCCCCGCGACCGCTTCGTCCATCGAATTGTCGAGCACCTCGGCGGCAAGGTGGTGAAGCGCGCGTTCGTCCGTACCGCCGACATACATGCCCGGGCGACGCCGCACCGGCTCCAGGCCCTCCAGAACCTCGATCGACGATGCGTCGTAACGCTGGGCGGTCGGGGCGGCGGCGGCGAACAGGTCTTCTGCCATGCGACAGGGTATAAGCGGCCGGAACGCCTTGGCAACATCGTTCCGCCATCCGCCTCCGCTGGAGTGATGCGCAAAGGCCACACCCCGTATTTTTGCTGCGATGCATGCAACACCGTGCATATTTCGCCCGTACCGCACGTTCCTTCGAACTCAACCAATTCAGGGAGCAGCCATGCGCACTACCTTTTTCGCCGGCCTGGCAGGCATCGCCGCCCTCGCCGCCTTCCCCGCCGCCGCGCAGGACACCACCGAGGAAAAGCCGTTCAGCGGCCTCTATGTCGGCGCGGCGGGTGGCTACGACATTCAGCCCAACGACGTGAACTCGAGCGTCTTGTTCGATCGCAACCTCGATGGCCGTTTCGGTGAGACGGTGACGACCGCCGCCGGCGCCAACGCCTTTTCGCCCGGCTTCTGCAACGGACAGGCGGTCGGTTCGTCGATCGCGGCGGGCGGGTGCCGCAACGACAAGGACGGCTGGGCCTATTATGGTCGCGTCGGGCTCGATCATCAGGTCGGCAACATCGTGTTCGGCGCGGTCGGAGAATTCGGCCGGTCCGAGATCAACGACAGCGTCACCGCCTTCTCGACCACGCCCGCGAGCTACACGCTGTACCGCGACATCGAATGGGAAGGCTCGGTCCGTGGCCGCCTGGGCTATGCGGCGAACACGACGCTGTTCTACGGCACGTTCGGCGCGGGCTATGCGCGGATCAACCGTTCGTTCTTCTCGACCAACGTGAACAACGCCTATTCGTTCGACGGCGAGCGCAACCAGTTCGGCATTCTGGGCGGCGGCGGCATCGAGCAGAAGCTCGGCCGCAACTTCTCGATCGGGATGGAATATATGTTCCACCAGTATAACGACGACGATTACCGCGTCCGCGTGTCGCGCGGCGGTGCGTTGGCGACCAACCCGTTCGTGCTGGCACCCAACACCACCGGCACCGACTTCCGCCGTTCGGACCGGTATTTCCGCTGGAGCTCGCTGCGCGCCACGGCCGCGTTTAGGTTCTAGGCGCAGTGCGGCCTAAACCAAGCATGCTTGGCTTAGGACTCGCACAAGCCCGGCCGGCGTAAGCGAAGCGTACGACCGACGACGCGGGCTTTGCCCGCGTCCCGCCCGACAAGAAAACCCCGCCGGTCACACGACCGGCGGGGTTTCTCTTTACCTTGGGCTCGACACTGCCGCGCCGACCGCGGCTAGCGAACCCGCGGTCCACCGAACGGCAGCGGCGGCGGCGGCCGGCGGTCGCGCCGGGGCAGCTGCGCCTGATACGCATGCCCGCAGTGGGCGACGCAATAGGGGAACCCCGGATTCACCTTGTCGCCGCAAAAATGAAAATCCGGCTCGCCCGGATGCCCGAGCGGCCATTTGCAGATACGATCGGAAAGGTCGAGCAGTCCGGTCTTGCCCGCGATTTCCGCGCTGGGCTTGGCGGGAACCAGCCGACGCGGCGGCGCGGGCGCGATCGGCGGCTGCTGCTCGCCGGGTGCCTGACGCAGGAAACCGCCCGGGCCGACCGAACGCAGCACGGGCGGCGGCGGCGCGGCCGGCGCAACGGGTGCGGCCATGACGGGCTCGGGTGCTTCCTCGATTTCGGGTTCGGGCTCCGGCTCGGGAGCAGGAGGTGGTGCCGGCGGCTCGGGCGCGGGCGCGGGCGCTTCGGGCTCGGCCATCTTCACAGGCGACGGACGCGCCTGAAGCTCCAGCCGGTGGGCCTTGCCGATCACGGCATTGCGGCTGACCCCGCCCAGCGCTTCGGCGATCTGGCTGGCGGTCTGGCCCGCTTCCCACATCGTCTTGAGCGTCTGGATGCGCTCCTCGGTCCAGGACATCATACTTCCTTCACGTCGTGCCCGGTTGCGGGCATGTGATGCAGCGGTTACGCGAACCGACCATGAGCAGCCAGCCCCCTCCGGCCGAAATCCCGCCAAAGGCGAGCGCGGCAATCCGGGCCGCGCCCGGCGTGCCCACGATCCGCAACGTCAATTGGGGCGGCCTGAAGACCTTGTATGTGAAGGAGGTCAGGCGCTTCTTCAAGGTGCAGCTGCAAACCGTCTGGGCCCCGGCGATCCAGACGTTGCTGTATTTGGTGGTATTCACCACCGCACTCGGCAGCCGCGGCGCGGTCGAGATCGGCGGCGACGCAGTGCGCTTCGCCGACTTCCTAGCCCCCGGTCTGATCGTCTCGACGGGCATGCTGCAAAGCGCCTTCGCCAATGCCAGCTTCTCGCTGCTGGTCGGCAAGATCCAGGGCACGATCGTCGATTACCTGATGCCGCCGCTGTCGAGCGCGGAGCTGCTGGCGGCGTTGGTCGGCGGGGCGGTGACGCGCGCGATCTGCGTGGGGTTCGCTGTTTGGCTGGCGCTGGCGCTTTGGCCGGGCGTCGACGTGACCCCGCGCCACCCGCTCGCGATCCTGTGGTTCGGGCTGCTGGGGTCGGGGTTCATGGCGCTGCTGGGCGTGCTGACTTCGATTTGGGCGGAAAAGTTCGATCATGCCGCCGCGGTCACCAACTTTGTCGTCGCGCCGCTGGTATTGCTGTCGGGCACCTTCTTCTCGGTCGACCGGCTGTCGCCGACCTTCCAGGCGATCAGCCACGCCAACCCGATCTTCTACGTCATTTCGGGCTTCCGCTACGGGTTCCTGGGCGTAGCCGATTCGCCCGTGCTGCTGGGTGGCACCGTGATCCTGGTACTCGATATCGCACTCGGGCTGTTGTGCTACGCCCTGCTGCGCGCCGGATGGAAGCTCAAGAACTGACGCGCCACTCGGACGCGAGCAGCCCCCAGATCACGCTGTCGCGCACCCCGATATGCGTCAGCCATTCGGCGCGCAGCAGCCCTTCGCGCCGAAACCCCAGCCGTTCGAGCAGCGCGTTCGATGCGACATTGTCGGGATCGGTATCGGCGGACACGCGCCGATATCCTTCGGCGAACAGCTGGTCGATCACCGCCGACACCGCTTCGCGCGCGAACCCGTGGCCTTGCGCCTGCGGGGCAAGGATGTAGCCGATCTCGGTCACACCCGGCCGCCGCTCGCCCGCGCTGACCCAGCCGATCGCGGCATCGTCACCGGTTCGGGTGATGATCCACCGCCGCCACTGCGCCGATGCAGGTTCCAGATAGTCGCGCACCTCCTCGACGGAGGCGGTGGGAGGACGCGACCACCAGCGCATGGTCTGCGCATCGGCCAGCATGGGGAACAGCGCTTCGGCATCGGCGTCCGTCGTGGAACGCAGCGTCAGCCGCGCGGTCGTCAATGACGGCGTCACCGCCCCAGCGCCTCCACCAGCGCGCGTACCTTCACCTGGCGCCATTGCGGCAACGGCGCGACCAGCCAATAGCCGTGCCGTGAGGGCATGGCCTCACCCAGCTGCACGACGCGACCCGCCGCCAGGTCCGCCTCGACGAGGAGCTGCGGCACGATCGCGCGCCCCAGCCCCGCCGCGGCGGCGTCGATCGCCAGCCCTGCGTCCGCGACGCGCACGGTCGCGGTCGCGTCCTCCCCGCTCCACACGATCAGCGCCGATCCGGCGGCACCGGGAGCGGCGACCGTCACGAGGCCGTCCGACTCGATCGCCTCGCCCTGATGTTCGCCCGGCCCCTCACCCCACCGGATCGCGAGATCGAGATTGGCCTGGGTGAAATCGACCTCGTCATCGGCCGCGATCAGCACGAAGCGCAGATCGGGATCGGCCGCCGCGATCGCAGCCAGCCGTGGCATCAACCACTTCTCGGTCACGTCGCGCGGCGCGGCGATGGTCAGCGACTTGGACGTCTGCCCCGCCTGCATCGCGCGCACCGCTTCCTCGAACTGAAGGAACCCGTCGCGCAAAGGGGCGAGCCCACCCTGCGCCTCGGGCGTCAGTTCCAGCCCGCGCGTGGTGCGGCGGAACAGCACCACGCCCAGCATATCCTCCAGCGCGCGGATCTGCTGCCCGACGGCGGCCGGCGTCACCGCCAGCTCGTCGGCGGCCCGCGTGAAGCTCAAATGGCGCGCGGCCGCATCGAACACCCGCATGCCGTTGAGCGGAAGATGCGTGCGTTTCAATTAATCACCGCCGGGGCCAACAGCACGAAGCGCGGGATCGCCACGTCGAACGTGTCGCCGTCGTCCGCGACGACCCCGTACGACCCCTGCATCGCCCCCGACGGCGTCGCCAGGGGGCATCCGGAGACATAGTCGAAGCTACCGCCCGGCTCGATCAGCGGCTGTTCGCCCACGACCCCTTCGCCCTCCACGCTGTGCCGCGCCCCGCGTCCGTCGGTGATGACCCAGTGCCGGGTCAACAACTGCACCGCACGCTCGCCCTCGTTCTCGATGCGGATGTGATAGGCCCAGAACCAACGCCCCCGCGCCGGCTCGGACTGTTCGGGCAGATAGCTGACCGACACGCGCACGACGACGCCGTCGGTGGTCGCCGCATGGGGAAAGAACGCCTTCACAGCCCGACGCTCGACAGCGCCCGGCCGAGATCCTCGATCACGTCGGCCGCGTCCTCCAGACCAACGTTGAGCCGTAACAACCCCTCCGTCACCCCCATCTCCGCGCGCTTCTCGGGCGAGACGCTGGCATGGGTGGTCGACGCGCAATGCGTCATCAGCGACCGCGAATCGCCGATATTGTTCGATATGTCGACCAGTTCGAGCGCATCGAGAAGGCCGTGCGCCTGCGCGCGGTCCGCGACCTCGAAGGCGAAGATTGGTCCGCACATCGCCATCTGACGCATCGCCAGATCATGCTGCGGATGGCTCGCCAGCCCGGGATGCAGGATGCGGGGCACGCGGCTTTCCAGGAATTGCCCGACCGCCAGCGCGTTCTCCGACTGACGCCGGATGCGCAGGTCGAGCGTCTCCAGCCCCTTGAGCACGACCCACGCATTGAACGGCGACAGCGTCGGCCCCGTGTTGCGCGTGAACGGCAGCAGGACATTGTCAATGAAATCGCGCGATCCGCACACCGCCCCGGCCAGCACCCGCCCCTGCCCGTCCATCATCTTGGTCGCCGAATAGGCGACGACATCCGCGCCCCACTCCATCGGCCGCTGCAGCGCGGGCGTGGCGAACGCATTGTCGACGACCGTCACGATCCCGCGTTCGCGCGCGATGCCGCACACCGCCGTCAGATCAACCACGTCCATTGTCGGGTTAGCCGGCGTTTCGAAGAAGAACACCTTGGTCTCGGGCCGGATCGCATCGACGAACGCCTGCGGGTCGCGCGCATCGACGATCGTCGTCGCGATCCCGAACTTGGGCAGCAGCGTATCGGTCAACCAGCGGCACGATCCAAACGCCGCCCGCCCGCCGACCAGGTGATCGCCCGATTCCAGCTGGCACAAAAGCGCCGCCGTCATCGCGGCCATGCCCGTCGCCGTGGTGCGGCACGCATCGGCCCCTTCCATCAGCGCGATGCGTTCTTCCAGCATCTCCACGGTTGGGTTCTGAAGCCGGGAATAGGTCATGCCGGCCTGCTCGCCCGCGAACCGCGCCGCGGCGTCCCCGGCGCGGTCGTAGGAATAGCCCGACGTCAGGAACATCGCTTCGGATGTTTCGCCCCATTCCGAACGGGCCGTGCCGCCGCGGATCGCCCGCGTCGCGGGACGCCAGTTCTGGGTGATCGAGCGATCCTGGCCGGTCTTGCGCTTCATGACGCGCGCTTTGCCCTGCCCGGGCGTCGCCTGCAAGGATGACGGAGCCTTTGCGCCGTCACGCAGCCGGGCCATAGGGTCCGCGTATGCCCGCGATCCTCCGCCGCCCGCTGCTGCTCGCACTCTTGTTGGGTGCGGCGGCGCAGTTGTTGTTCACGTGGCGCGTGACCATTCCGGGCAAGCTGTTCTTCGACGAGGTGCATTACGTCCCCGCCGCCCGGCTGCTCTGGGCACTGGACGCACCGGTGAACACCGAACACCCGCTGCTGGGCAAGCTGCTGATCGCGCTGGGTATGGCGATCGCTGGCGACGGTCCGCTCGGCTGGCGCATCCTGTCCACGTTTGCGGGCAGTGCCACGGTGATGGCGGTTTTCGCGCTTGCCTGGCTGGGGCTTGGACGCGTGCGGCCGGCGGTGATCGCGGGGCTGCTGGCGATCCTGAACTTCACGATCTTCGTCCAAGCGCGCATCGCGATGCTCGACGCGTTCATGGGCGCGTTCGTGGTCGGCGGGGCGGCGTGCCTGTTATGGGCGATGCGCGGTCAGGGTGCCGCCGCCTGGACGCGCTGGACGCTGGGGGCGGTGTTGCTGGGGCTGGCGACGGCGACGAAATGGGCCGCGGCACCCTATGTGGCCTATGCCGCGCTCGCCTTTCTCCTGCTGGCGAGGGGGCGAGAGGAGCGCTGGGCGGGAATGCACCGGTGGGGCGCGGTCGCGGTGCTCGGCGTCGCCAGCGTGGGGACCTATTTCCTCACCTTCGCCCCCGCCTTCTTCTACGCGCGCGGGGCGCTGACCCTGGGCGCACTGGTGCCCTTTCAATGGGAGATGCTCGCCCTCCAGACCCAGATCCTCGCGGCGCACGGTTACCAGTCCAGTTGGTGGAGCTGGCCCCTGATCCTGCGCCCGATCTGGTATCTGTACGAAGCAACCGACGGCGCGCAGCGCGGCGTGCTGATGATCGGCAATCCGGTGATCCTGTGGGGCGGGCTCGGCGCGGTGGTCGCCTGCGCATGGGCGGCCCTGCGCGACCGCAGCACGCCCGCCGGGGTCGCGGCGGCGACCTGGATCGGCAGCTACGCCGTCTGGGCGGTCATCCCCAAGTCGCTGGGGTTCTTCTATTATTACTACCTCCCCAGCATCTGGCTGGTCCTCGTGATCGCGGTGGCGTTCGACCATTGGCGCGTCCGCTTGGCGCAATGGGACGAAGCCTTCGTGGTCGGGGCGGCGGTGCTGTTCTTCCACTTCCACCCGATCCTGTCGGCCGCCCCGCTGAGCGGGCCGTCGGCTTTCCAGCGTTGGACGTGGTTGGACGGGTGGCGGTGATCCTCCTCCCATATTCCTCCCCCGTTTACGGGGGAGGTGGCGCGCAAAGCGCGTCGGAGGGGGCCTGTGTCGCCGCCTGAACGGGCCCCCTCCGTCAGCCCTGCGGGCTGCCACCTCCCCCGTAAACGGGGGAGGAGCACAAGTGT
>DASVUT010000394.1:0-1550 GCA_036386955.1 Sphingomonas sp.
ACGGTCGACACCATCTGGTGAACGGTGGGATAGGTCTCCACCGCGAACAGCGTCGGCACCGAAACGCTACCCGGCACCGCGACGCGCGACAGGTCGTTGCGCATCAGGTCGACGATCATCAGGTTCTCGGCCCGCTGCTTGGCATCCCCGCGCAGGGCCAAGGCCGCCGCACGGTCCGCCTCGGGCGTTTCGCCGCGCCGCGCCGTGCCCTTCATCGGCCGGCACGTCAGGCGATCCCCGTCGAGCGCGAAGAACAATTCGGGCGAAAAGCTCAGCAGCAGCTGCGCGCCCGTATGCACGATCGCGCCATAGCCCGCCCCGGACCGCGCCCGCAGTTGCGCATACAGCCCCAGCGGATCGCCCAGAATCTGGGCGCTCGCGCGAAAGCTGAGGTTCGCCTGGTACAGATCGCCCGCCGCGATCCATTCCAGCACCCGTGCGATCGCCGCGTCATAGCCCGGCCGCGCGATGGACGGCTCGGGTGCGCCGATCCAGCCGCTGCGCGGATCGGGAAGCCACGCGGCGGCGTCGACCTCCTCCCAGGCGTCGAACAGCCCGAACCATGCCAGCGGCGTCGGCGACGCGCCCGCCACGGCCGGCAGGTCGAACGCCGCCGCCGCCTCGTACGACAGGAACCCCGCCGCGTGCCGCCCACTGGCGCGCACCTGCTCCAGCAACGGGCGTACCGCTCCCGCCTCGCGCGCCTCCAGCACCGCCACCGGCCGCGTGTACAACCGCGCCTCCGCGGCCCCGGGCCGGGCGTCATCGAGCAACACGAAGGGGGCGGCGGGGCGCATACCCCCGAATGCCCGCCATGCGCGGCGGCGGCAAGCGATCAGGCGGGGGAAGGGGCCACGCCGACCGGCATTCCGGGCTGTCCCAATATGATGGTTGCCGGCCGCCGCGCCTGATCGATCGTTTGCAGAAGCCGCAACTGCGCCAGTTCAGGGTTGTCGCGCACCAGGCGCGCGGCGTTGGCGAGGCTGCGCAGCGCCGCCTGCTCGCCGCGCGCACGCTCCAGCGCCGCCAGCCCGTCGCGCCGGGCACGTTCGACCTCCGACAGCATGCGCCGTGTCTCCGGGGGCAATTCGACGCGGACGACCATCACCTCGTCCAGGCCGAGATGCGTTAAGGTCAGGCTTTGTCGGATCGCATCGGCCAGCGTGCCGGGGGCGCTCGTGACCGCGTCGAGCGGCACCGCGCCGACCGCCGCCATCGCCGCCGTCGCGACGCGGTCCTGCAGCCCCGGTGGATCGCCGACACCGAACTGGTTGGGCGTCGCCTGCTCCTCGTGGACGGCGCGCGCGTCGAGGATGCGGTACGTCAACGCCAGGTGAAGCCGGAACGCGAACCCGTCGCTGCTGACGACCTCCGTCGCGCCGAGCCGCAGATGGCGGGGAGCCGCCGGGACGCGGACCAGATAGATGCTGCGGCGAACGTCGAAGAACACGTGCCGACCGGGCTTCAACACCCGCGTGAATGCGCCATCGCGGTACAGCAGCGCCGTCTCCCACGGATAGACGATCTCGACGCGGCGAACCGACGACCAC
>DASVUT010000395.1:0-3210 GCA_036386955.1 Sphingomonas sp.
CACGACGAAGCGGTAATCGGCGCGCGCGCGCTCCGCGTCGTTGGCCGCGAGTTCGGCGGTGCCGGACTCGGGCAGGGCAGCGGGCAGCGCGCAGGCGAGTCGGTACCACAGCAACGTATCGCGCGCCGGTGGACCTGCCGCCTCGTCGACGATCTCGCTGAGCGCCACGGCCCAGCGGGGCTCCTCACCCGGACGGCGCAGGATCGAGAGCGATACCGGACGGCCGTTGGCGGTCTGAAGGAACACCTGCGTCTCGCCCTCGCCGGGCAACGCACCGGGGACGTGGAAGGCGTTGCCGATGCCGGTAATGGCGGGTGGCGCGTCGGCGGCGAGCGTCGCGCGCGCGATGTCCCGGACACGCGCGTCGAGCGCCGGGGCCCAGGCGAGTTGCGCATCGGGCGCGACCAACTGCAACTGTCTGGCCGTACCAGGCACCGCGCGGGCAAAGAGCAGCACGCGTGCCTTTTTCAGCTTGGGAGTGCGCCCGCGCGCATCCGGTGCGACATCGAGCAGGTAGCCGACGCGTGACGGCAGACCGTCGGGCGCGCGGATCAACGCGGTGACGTCGGCCTCGACATAGAAGCGCGTCCGGCCAGACGCGACTCCGGTGGCCTCGGCACCCTTGATCCGGGCGGTGGAGCGGATCGTCGCGTCGGCGATGACCGGCGCGGCGAGGACCAGATCGGCGAGATCGGCATAGCCGTGCCCCTGATCGGCCGTCATCGGAGCAACAACGGGCCGCTGCTGCTGCGCGCATGCGGGAACGGCTGCGAGTGTCATCAGCGCGCCGCACAGCGACGGCAGGGGGAGGCGGTGGATCATGCCGACTCGATAGAACGGCGCGGCTGAACGAAACAGACACAAATTCGTTGAGGAAAGACTGATCGTTTGTTGCGTCCGACAAAGCGTTTGCGCGAGGGGCAGTGCGGCGATAATGTCGCACTTGCTGCCAATGGAGAGGCCCATGGGAAACCTTGGGGTCCCGACACCCGCCGCGACGGCGGGTGCGGGCAGTTAGGGAGTTACGTTGCTGAATGGCCTATGCTGACCAGAAGATGTCCGGGGGCAAGGTTGTCGCGATCGTCATCGTCGCGCTCATCCACGCCGCCCTGGGCTATGCGTTCGTCACCGGCCTTGCGTACCAGTACGTGAAGAAGGTGACGGGGGATCTGAATACGTTCGACGTCGAACCGCCGCCACCGCCGCCGCCGCCGGACGAACCACCGCCGCCGCCGCCGGACCAGCCCAATCTGCCGCCACCGCCGACGACGGTCGTGGTGCCGCCGCCGGTGCTGAACATTCCGACGCTGGCTCCGACGGTCACCACGACGACGGTGATCCCGCCGAGCCAGCCGACGTCGCCGCCGGCACCACCCGCACCGCCGGCTCCGCCGGCTCCCCCGGCACCCCCTCGGCTGTCGCAGGCAGCGGGTCTACGCGGGAATCCGGGACAGTTCTTCGGCACGGATAACTATCCGCCCGCCGCGATCCGCGCCGGGGCCGAAGGCCGCGTGGCGGCGCGTCTGACCGTGGGTACCGACGGAAGGGTCGCCGATTGTTCGGTGACTTCGTCCAGCGGCAACCAGGATCTGGATAATGCGGTGTGCCGGATCTCGAAGAGCAGGGTTCGGTTCACGCCCGCCAAGGACGAGAACGGGAACCCGATGCAGTCGACCTACCCCTTGTCCGTGCGTTGGGTTTTGCCGAAGGATTGATGGTCGGGCGGGGCGATGGGGCCCCGCCTTGCTTACGTCCTTTCATTTGTCTCATCGCCTAGCCTAAGCCAGCCAAGCCAAAGGAAATACCTGACCATGATCACTTCCATCCTCGCCGCGGCGGGTGCCGGTGCCGCCAAGGGCGCCGAAGAAAACCCCTACGGTCTCGAAGCCGCGCTTCGCGAAGGCGGGCTGATTTCGCAGACCGTGTTCGTCATCCTCGTGCTGATGTCGATCGTGTCCTTCTACATCCTGTTCTCGAAGCTGTTCGAGCAGCAGAAGATCATCAACCAGTATAAGCGCGTGCGGCAGAGCTTCTGGCAGTCGAACTCGCTGCGCGAGGGTTCGGCCAAGCTGGAGAAGAACTCGGCCTATAAGCAGCTGGTCGATGACGGCCTGGCCGCGCAGGAGCAGCACTCGCGCTTGACCGACCCGGTCGAGGCGCATGACTGGCTGCACGGTTCGCTTGCCCGTTCGGAAGCGGCGATCAATTCCAAGCTGGCCGGCGGCCTTGCCTTCCTGGCGACCGTGGGTTCAACGGCACCGTTCATCGGGCTGTTCGGCACCGTGATCGGCATCTACCGCGCGCTCATCAAGATCGGCTCGTCCGGTCAGGCATCGATCGACGCGGTTGCAGGCCCCGTCGGTGAGGCGCTGATCATGACCGCGCTCGGCCTGGTCGTCGCGGTTCCCGCGGTGCTTGCGTACAACTGGCTGCAGAGCCGCAACAAGTACATCGCCAAGGAGCTGTCGGCGTTCTCGACCGACGTGCTGGGCTTCCTGGCATCGAACGGCGCGGTTCGCCCGACCGCCACGGCGGCGGCTGCCGCGTCCGGTACCACGGCCAAGGCGCAGCCCGTCCGTCCGGCGGGAACGACCACGACCGCCGGCCAGACCGGTGGCGTGCCGACCCGTCCGTAACCTGCCTGCATCCAGGGGGTGCCATGTGGCACCCCCGATCCCGCCCGCCGTTCAGCTGGCGGCAAGCCGAACATTGTAGGATTGCCAGTATATGTCGATGAGTGTCGGGGGCGATAGCTCCGAGGAAAAGCCTCTGTCGGACATCAACACGACGCCGCTAGTGGACGTCATGCTGGTGCTCCTCATCATCTTCCTGATCGCGGTGCCCGTGGTGCTGCAGACGGTGAAGCTGAAATTGCCCGACGTGCGGTTCGATCCGACCCAGACCAAGCCCGAGAACGTGTCGCTGTCGGTGTCGAGTTCGCCTGACGGTAAGTGCCTGGTCTATTGGAACATGACGCAGGTGAACTCGCAGGAACTGCTCGATCGCGGCGTCGCCAAGCTGAAGGCCGAGATCGAGCGGCTGGGCAACGACATCACGCCCGATACGCTGCCTGAGGTTCACATTCGCGGCGACGTCAACACCCCGTACCGCTGCATCGGCGGCACGATCTTCACGATGCAGCGCGCCGGCTTCGCCCGGGTCGGCTTCATCTCCGAACCCGCCCCCGGCGCCAACCCGCGCGTCTGACCG
>DASVUT010000396.1:0-2168 GCA_036386955.1 Sphingomonas sp.
GCGGCTCCCCGACCGGGCGTGACACGGCCTTGCCGCCCAGCGCCTCCAGATCGCGGCTGTTGAGCCGGACGCCGCCATCGGTCAGCCGCGCCAGCGCCAGCGCGAGCGGACCGTCGGGATCGGCCAGCGCCGCATGCGCCAGCGCGTAATTGGCGGGATCGGGCTCCAGCCCTTGCGCATCGAGAAACTGCCCGATGCGACCGAACAGGTCGTCGCGCGTACTTGCCCCTTTTCGCCTCGCCTCGAACACGCAGCGTCCCCCGCCCGGATGCCGTTCACCCGATCGCCAGACCTGTTAGCGCGCAAAGCTTAGCATCGGGTAAGCATGACCCGACGCGCCATCAGCGGCGCAGCTTCTCCACCGCGGCGAGCGTCTGCGTCACGTGTTCAGCCGGCTTCATGTCGTCGTGAACAAAGGCGATCCGCCCGTCGCGCGCGATGACGTAGCTGGTGCGCCGGGTGATGGTGCGGCCCTGAACGGGAAGCGCCACGTCATAGCCGGAAATGACCTTGGGGCCCGCGCTCGCCACCGCGAACTTGCCCGCGCATTCGGACGAGGAAAAGGCCTGAAGCTTGTCCACTGGGTCGGCCGACATGCCGATCACGGTCGCACCAGCGGCCCGGAAGGAATCGACCTTCTCGGCGAAGGCGCGCGCTTCGGCGTTGCAGCCGCCGGTGAATGCGGCCGGGAAGAAGTATAGCACGACGGGGCCCTTCTTCAGCTGTTGCTTCAGGCTGACGGTGAACACCTTGCCCGCGATCGCGCCGCGCGTGGTGAAGTCGGGTGCCTTCGCGCCGGGCGTCAGCGCCGCGGTGGCAGGGGCGGCGATAGCGAGTGCGGCAACGAACGACAGGGCGCGGCGCATGGTGACATCCTTTTGTGGTCGCACGTGTCCTAGCGCGCCAGGCGGCGCTGCGATAGGCGGATGCCATGCCTGTCTCGTCCACCGATATCGCGCTTGCGCTCCGCCTTGCCGACGCGGCCGGGGCGGCAATCCGCCCCTGGTTCCGCCGTGGTCATCATGCCGAGCTGAAGGAGGATCGATCGCCCGTCACCGTCGCCGACCGCGAAGCGGAGGCGGCGATGCGGCGGCTGCTCGATGCCGAGCGGTCGGGCGACGGTGTGATTGGCGAGGAATATGGCACCAAGGACGGGGTCACCGGGCGGCAATGGGTGCTCGACCCGATCGACGGGACGCGCAGCTTCACGGTCGGGCGGGCGATCTTCGGCACGCTGATCGCGCTGGTCGAGGATGGCTGGCCGGTGCTGGGGATCATCGATCAGCCGATCCAGGGCGAACGCTGGCTGGGCGTGGCGGGACGGCCCACGACCTTCAACGGCGCGCCGACGCGGACCCGGACCTGCCCGCAGCTGGAAGGTGCGATCGTGGCGACGACGAGTCCGCATCTGTTCGGCGACGGCGACGTGCCGCATTTCCTGGGGCTGGTCGCCAAGGTCAGCGGCGGGGCGGCGGGGCAGGGGCCGGTTTATGGCGGCGATTGCTATAATTACGGGCTGCTCGCGTCGGGGCACCTCGATTTGGTGTGCGAAAGCGGGCTCAAGCTCCATGACTTCGCCGCGCTGGTGCCGGTGGTGGAGGGCGCGGGCGGGCGAATGTGCGATTGGAATGGCGACCCGCTGACGAGTGCCAGCGAGGGGCATGTGCTGGCGATCGGCGATCCGGCGCGGGTGGACGATGTGCTGGAAGCGATGCGATTGGGGTGACTCCTCTCCTTTCAGGGGAGGGAGGGAGAGGAAAGTAGGGCCTTCATGCGACCCCTCTTCCCTGGAGGAAAGGGCTGAGACGTCAGAAGAGCCCCAGGAACTTCTTCTTCTGATCCTTCCTCTCGCCGCCGGATTTCTTGCCGTTCTCCGCCTTGGCGGTGGTGCCGCGGCCGACATCGTCGCGTTGTTCGCCCTTGGTCGTGCGCTGTCCGGTGGCGCGGGCGCCGGCGAGGACGGGGCCGCACGCGGTGGCCTTGGCATCGCCCACATCGACAAAGGCGAGCACGCCTGCCAACGGGGTGGCGACGATCGCCAGGCCGAGCCCGACGCCGGCACGGGCGAGGAGTTGATCGCTGATCGGGTCGATGGCGGGTGCGGCGAAGCGGCCGTTGATGCCGACGGGGGACTGGCCCGAAAAGACCGAGAATTTCTTGCTGTCGGC
>DASVUT010000397.1:0-1946 GCA_036386955.1 Sphingomonas sp.
CGAACAGGGCGGCGGCGGCGAGCAGCAGATACTGCCAGGTCTGCGCCGCGGGAGCGATCGAGCCAAACGTCAGACCCCAGACGTCGTAAATCCCGGTCACGACGGCAGCGACAGCGAGCACGGCGACGATTCTCGTGAGCCAGCGGCGCTCGTTTGCGGCGAATCCGTCCTGCGCGTGATCCGCCGACCCGAGCAGGCGAACTATGGCCGCGCCGTAGGCCATGAAGCTGGCTAGGCCCGCCACGTCCAAGGCCGGCGCCACCAGATTACCATGTGCACCGGTGTACCAGGCCCACTTCGTCGAAGTAGGCAGAGCGAACGCCACGGCGGAGTAGGAGGCCTGTGCCGCAGCGGGGATCAGGTGCGTCTTGAACCGCGTCGGCAGGGTGGCTCGAAGCCGGGCATGAACATAGCCCCACAGAAGCGGCCCGACCGCCAGCGGAACCGCCACCGGAAGGAAGGTGAGCCACCGCCACCGGTCGTACAGGCCCGCATACCCGATGATGTACGGTACGAGAACGCCCGTTAGGCTGAGCAAGGTGGCCGCCAGGGCCGTATCCGCAGGCTTACTCGGGCGGCGCGCCAGAAGCGCTATGGAGATCGCCGTCATCTGAACGGCACACATACCCAGCAGCGCGGTACGCCAATCAAGGCTGATGAACCCGTCCATAGGAGCCCAGCTTGCCCGCTATGCCGAACAGCGCAAGCGCGGATTGGATGGGCCAGACGGGAGTGTCCGAGCGAGAACGGGTCGGCGATGCGTCCACTCGCCGTCCCAGCCGCCGATGAACCAACGGCAGATCATCGGAAGCCAGGAACGTGGCCTTAGTGTCCGGAACTGGGTCCGGCTGTTTGACAGCGACAAAAATCGTCCCGATGGATTGAGACAACAAAAATGCGCTCGACCTGCTCAAGAAGACGGGGACTCAATGGTTCGAGGATGGGAACGGGTAGCGCTGAGCGTGGCGCTGGCCGGCAGCGGGACGCCTGTGGCGGCGCAGGAATATGCGCGGCTTGGTGAGCTCAAGACTATGTCAATCGAGGAGCTCGCGAGTGTCGAGGTCACGACCGTGTCCAAACGCGGTGAGACGCTGAGTGGTGCTCCCGCATCGATCTATGTGATCACAAATGAAGACATCGTCCGCTCAGCCGCGCAGTCGGTTCCCGAAGTGCTACGCCAAGCGCCGAACCTGGTCGTGCAGCGGATCGACGCACGACAATTCTCGGTGAGCGCGCGCGGCTTCAACGGCGTGGAAACTGCCAACAAGATGCTCGCGCTGATCGACGGGCGGACGATCTACTCGCCGCTCGCCTCTGGCGTATTTTGGGAGCTGCACCAGCCACTGCTCGAGGACATTGATCAGATCGAGGTGGTGAGCGGACCTGGCGGCACGCTTTACGGGCCGAATGCCGTCAACGGTGTGATCAACATCCAGACTAAGTCGGCGCTTGACACGGTCGGCGGAATGGCGCGCGGCACGATTGCGGCCAATCAGCACTCCGCCGCGCTGCGCTATGGGGCCGTCGTCAATGATGGCGCGATCAGGCTATACGGTAACTATTTCAGCCGGGCGGAGCAGCCGAGCGGCCCGGGCGGCGTCGTCAATGATCGCTTCAGCGGCTATCAGATCGGGTTGCGCGGTGACTTCGGTGCCGAGGACAGCCGCGTTGCGATCTCCGCCGATCATTTCGGCACCGACGTCGCGACCGCGGCGAACGACGGCGAGCGCGGCCAGAACGTCGTGCTGCGCTGGAACCGACGGATGAGCGAGACTATCTCGTTCCAGCTCCAGGCCTATTACGACAATTATCGGCGCACGTTCACCAAGGTGCGCGACGAGCTCGAGACCTTTGACGTGGAAGGTCAGATCAACCTCACGCTCGGGCACCACGAGGTGGTCGCGGGGGGCGGGCTGCGCACCACCCGCGACCTGTTCGAGAACCGA
>DASVUT010000398.1:0-3693 GCA_036386955.1 Sphingomonas sp.
CCGTCAAGCGCCAGCGCGGCGTCTTCCTGTCGCTCCAGGGCGCGTTCTGAGGGTCATTCGATGCTGCTGCCGTTGCTCTTGATCATCCAGATCGTGCCCGCCGGTGAGGAGCCCGTCGCCCCCTATGTGCAGGCGAACGCCAATGCCGGCGCGAAGCCGTTCACCGGCCAGGCCATGTGGACCGCTTTCCACGGGCGCGACGGAGTCGCGCGAGTGGTCGACGATTTCGTGATCCGCAACCAGGCCGATCCGCGCATCGGCGATATCTTCAAAGGGCAGGACATGATCCGCCTGCGCCGCACGCTGCGCGAACAATTCTGCTACATCCTGAACGGCGGCTGCGATTATACAGGGCGTAGCATGAAGGATGCGCACCGCGATGTCGGGCTCCAGACCGCCGACATGGGCGCGCTCGTAGAAAACCTGCAAGCCGCGATGCGCAAGGAAGGCATCGCCTTTTCCGCACAGAACCGCTTCCTCGCCAAGCTCGCGCCGATGAAGCGCGATGTGGTGGTGCGGTAGCAGTTCCGTCATGCCGGACTTGATCCGGCATCCACGCGATGCCGCACGGGCGTGTCTGATATGGCTGGCATCCCATGGACCCTGAAACAAGTTCAGGGTGACGAAGCTTGCGGTAGTCCGCGCCCCCCACCACCGTCATGCTGAACTCGCTTCAGCTTCCGTGGCGCCACAGCCGTGCGGGCACGCCATCACCGTGGTAGAACGGCCGCCCGAACCCGTTCAGGAGCCTTTCGCGCTTGGTCACCATCCCCCCGATCCTTCCCACCGCACTACCCTGGCTAGACCTAGCCGGGCTGGCGGTGTTCGCCGCGTCGGGCGCGCTGGCCGCGGCCGCGAGGGGACAGACCTTCGTGACGCTCGCCTTCTTCGCGCTGATCACGGGCGTGGGCGGTGGCACGGTGCGCGACCTGTTGATCGCCGCCCCCGTCTTCTGGGTCCATTCGCCGCATGCCGCGCTCGTGTGCCTGGCGGTCGCGGGCGTGATCTGGGTGACGCCCGAACGTTGGTGGAGGGGCCAGGCGCTCGACTGGTTCGACGCCGTCGGGCTTGCCGCCTATGCGGTGTTCGGCGCGGCCAAGGCGATGGGGTATGGCGTCCCGCCCGCGCCGGCCGCGCTGATGGGGGTTATCACGGCTTGCGTCGGCGGCATCATCCGCGATGTGCTGGCGGGGGAGCCGTCGATCCTGATGCGCCCCGAGCTGTACGTCACCGCGGCGGCGTTGTCGGCGGCGCTCTACGTCGCGCTGGTGCTGCTGGGGTTGAGCGGAGGGCCCGCGAGCGCCATCGCCGCGTTGGCCGGCTTCGCGTTGCGCGCCGGCGCGATCCGCTGGCACCTGGCCCTCCCGGCCTATCGCGGCCGGCGTTAGGCGAGCCCTACCTCGGCGAACCGTCGCGGCTCGGCCGGCGGGGTCGCCGGCTCGGCGAGCGCGCGCTGCCACAGTCCGACATCGATCCAGCGGCCATGCTTGTACCCCACCGCGTGCTGCACACCGACGGGCGCGAACCCGCACGCCTGGTGCAGCACCACCGACGCCTCCCCCGGCAGCGCGATCCGCGCCACCGCTTGCGTGAAGCCTTGGGCGCGTAGCGTGTCGATCAGCGCGCCATAAAGCCGCCGCCCGACCCCGCGCCGCTGCGCGCCATCGGCGACATAGACCGTAGTCTCGGCGCACCACCGATATGCCTCGCGCGGGTGAAAGGCGGCGGCATAGGCGAAGCCGACGACCTCGCCCCCCGCCGCCGCGACGATCCACGGGTACAGCCCCTGCGACGCCGCCATCCGCGCCAACATCGCGTAGAGGTCAGGCGGATCGGTTTCGAACGACGCGGTGCCGTCCACGACATGCGGGGCATAGATCGCCGCGATCGCCCCGGCATCGGCCGGGGAGGCGGCGCGCAGCGTGATCACCAGCCCAGCTTGTTCCACACCAAGGTCAGCAGGCTCAGGTCGCCCGTCGATGCGGTGCCCGGCCCGAAGCCGCCGCATTCCAGGCACCGCGCCTGGATCGACCCGCCGCGTGCCAGCCGCGCCACATCGCCCAGCGCCGTCGCCAGCATCTGCCGCCGGTCGCCCGCGACCCGCGCGAAAATATCGCCGCCGCTTGTGTCTTCCTCGTCGCTTTCGAACGAGCGCGCCAGCTCCGCCGCCCAGCCGGGCTTTTTCTCCAGCAGCACGGGGTGGACCTTGGCCGGATCGAGCTTGGCCCGGCGCGCGGCCTCCGCGATCGCATCGTCGAGCGAGCCGAACCGGTCGACCAGCCCCAGCTGGCGCGCGGTGCCGCCGTCCCACACGCGGCCCTGGCCGATCTGGTCGACCCGCTGCGGCGTCATCCGCCGCGCGGTGGCGACGCGGCCGATGAACTGGCGATACCCGTTCTCGATCCCCGCCTGGAGCACCGCGTCGAGCTGTGGCGAGAAGCCGCGGAACACGTCGGGCTGGCCCGAAAGCGGCGTCGTGCGCACCCCGTCGGCCGTCACGCCGATCTTGCCCAGCGCATTCTCGAAGCTCGGGATGATCCCGAAAATGCCGATCGACCCGGTGATCGTCGCGGGCTGGGCGAAGATCATGTCGCCCGCCGTCGCGATCCAGTAACCGCCCGATGCGGCGAGCCCGCCCATGGAGACGACCACGGGCAGCCCGCGCCGCTTCGCCTCGACCACCGCCAAACGGATGCGTTCGGACGCCAGCACCGATCCGCCCGGCGAATCCACCCGCACGACCAATGCCTTGAGCTTCTTGGTCGCCAGCCCGTCGAGCATCGCCTTGGCGACGGTTTCGCCACCGGCGGTGCCCGCGGGCGCGTCGCCATCGACGATCTCGCCCGCGACCGTCAGCACGCCGATCGCGTCGCCTTCGGTCGGGATCGGCTTGGCCTTCAGCCAGGAATCATACTTGATCGTGTTGAAACTGCCGGCGGGCTTGTTGGCCTGGACGCCCGCGATCTGCGCCACGCGCTGACCGAACGCCTGACGGCTGCCGATCCGATCGATCAGCCCGGCGCGCAGATTGGCCTCAGGGATGTTGCCGCCCGCGGCGATCACCACCTGGTCGGGCCGGGCGAGTATCTCCGCGATCTGCGCTTTGGGTCGGTGACGGCGCACGCCCTCCTGCCATTGCCCGAACAATGTCCCGTACAGCGCCTGCGACGCTTCGCGCGAATCGGGGCTCTGGTCGGTGCGGGTATAGGGTTCGACGAACGACTTGTAGCGCCCGACGCGGTATACGTGCGCTGTCACGCCCAGCCGGTCGATCAGCCCCTTGTAGAACAACTGCGTGCCGCCCGGCCCGGTGAACAGCGTGCCGCCCAGCGGATCGCCCCACACCTCGCTCGCCGCCGCCGCCAGCCGGTAGCTGCTGTCGGTATAGCCCGTCGAATAGGCCAGCACCGGCTTTCCCGCCGCCCGCACACGGGCCAGGGCGTCGGCGACCTCGGCCAGCGCGGCGGGATATCCGCCCCCGAATGCGTCGAGATCGAGCACGACGGTCTTCACCCGCGCGTCGCCGCGCGCCTGGTCGAGCGCATGGATGACCTCGCGCAGCCGAAACTGGCGCGGGGCCCCGTCACCGGCCAGCGCGGCGAAACCGTCCGTCTCCGCCGGCTGTTCGACGATCGCGCCATTCAATTGGAGCAGCAGCGCGCCGTCGCTGATCTTGGCGCTCGGCCGCGCGCT
>DASVUT010000399.1:0-2403 GCA_036386955.1 Sphingomonas sp.
CTGCCGTTGCTAGGGTGCGGCATGCCCGACACCCCCAGTGCCGACGAAACGGCGCGGTACGGCATCGCGCGTGCGCGCTATCCAGTACCCGGCACGCCGCTGCACGTCGGCATGCTGCGCAAGGGCGATGCGAACGGACGCCGGGTCATCTTCGTCCATGGAACGCCCGGTTCAGCCGAAGGATGGGCGCGGTTCGTGGCCGCGCCGCCGCCGGGCACCGAGATGGTCGCCGTCGATCGTCCCGGCTTCGGCACGACGACGCCATCGGGCGCGGTTCCACCACTGCAAGCGCAGGCCGCCGCGATCGCGCCGCTGCTGGTGGAGCGGGCCGGAGGCTTGCCGATCCTGGTCGGGCATTCGCTGGGTGGGCCGATCGTGGTGCAGGTGGCGCTAGATCATCCAGGCCGGGTCGGGGGACTTGTCGTGCTGGCGGGCTCGTTCGACCCCGCGCTCGAGCATGTCTATGGCATCCAGCGCATGGGCGAATGGCCCGGCATCCGGTCGCTGGTCCCCCGTTCGCTCCGCAACGCCAACCTCGAACTGATCGGGCTACGGCGCGAGCTGGAGGAGATGGCACCGCGATTGGCGATGCTGCGGTGCCGGGTGGCGGTGATCCACGGCACGCAGGATGCGCAGGTGCCCTATGCCAATGTCGCGTTCCTGCGGTCGCGGCTGTCCCGCGCGAGGCTCAGCGTGCGGACGCTGGAGGGTGCCGATCATTTCCTGCCTTGGAACCAGCAGGCATTGGTGAGCGCAACGATCGCCGAGCTGCCGATCGCGGACGAACCGGCGTGCTGAGCCCGTCCCCGCACCGCGGCATGCCGCCGCTGGACGACGCGCCGCCGCTGTCCTTCTTCGAATTCTGGCCGACCTGGCTCTTCTATACGCCCGTTTGGGTGTGGGCGGCGATGCTGTCGGTCCGGCATCGGGGCGTCCGTTTGCCGCTGGTGTCGAACCCGCTGCTGCCGGCAAGCGGCCTCGTCGGCGAAGTGAAGTCGGAGGTGCTCGACCGCGTGGGGCCGGAAGGTCGCGCCTTGGTCGCTCCATATATATCGCTGACGCGCGACGATGCTGACCCGCTCGACGCGGCAAAGACGGCGCTTGCGATGGCGCAAGCGCGCGGGCTCGACCTGCCGCTCGTGGCCAAGCCCGAACTCGGCTGCCGGGGAACGGGCGTCCGTCCGATCCGCAAAGCTGAGGACCTGGTCGGTTATCTTGCCGACTTTCCCGCCAGTGAGCGTTATCTCCTTCAGGCGATGGTCGATCAGATCGGCGAAGCCGGCGTGTTCTACCTGCGCGAGCCCGGCGAGGCGCGTGGGCATGTCGTGTCCCTGACGCTCAAATACTTCCCGCATGTCCATGGGGATGGGGTGCGGACGCTGGAGCAACTGATCCGCGCCGATCCGCGCGCGGGGCAGGTGCCGCATCTGTATCTCGGCCGTCATCGCGAGCGGCTCGGCGAGGTGTTGCCGGACGGCACCGCGTTCCGGCTGGCCTTCGCGGGTAGCCATAGCCGGGGGGCGATCTTCCGGAATGGCAATCACCTCATCACGTCCGAGATGAGCGAGCGTTTCGATGCGATCGCGCGCTCGATCCCCGAATTCTGGTTCGGGCGGTTCGACGTGCGTTTCGCCGAGATCGACGACCTGCGCCGGGGTGAAGGCTTCACGATCGTCGAGGTGAACGGCGCGGGCGCGGAGTCGACGCATATCTGGGACAGCCGCACGACGCTGCGCGCGGCCTATGCGGCGCTGTTCCGGCAATATGCCACGCTGTGGCGGATCGGGGCGCACAATCGGCGGCGGGGCTTTCGGCCGGAAAGCTGGCGCGCCTTTCTTTCGCGCCGACGTCATGAGCGCGAGGCGAGCCTGCGCTACCCGTCCACCGCATGACGCTATTGCGGCGATGGGGGAGGACGATCCCTGCCGGCATGACGGCCGCGAACTGGCGGGCGCACCCCCATGCCCCTTGGGCATTCGCGAATGTCGAGCGCTTCCTGCCGACCGCCCGGGTGCGCAAGGGACGTGCGACACGCGCGCTCCCATCGGGCGAACCCCTTGCGCTGCTAAGCTTCGCCAGCCCGTTGGACGAGGCGACGACGCTGTCGTCCTTCCTGCGCGAGACGCATGCCGATGGCTTCATCGTGCTGCACCGGGGCGCGATCGTGTACGAACATTATGCGTCGGCGACCTTTCCGGTGACACGCCATCTATGCTTCTCAATCACCAAGGCGGTGACTGGGCTTCTAGCCGAACTGCTGATCCATGGGAGCTGTTTGTCCGAGGCGGACGAGGCGGGACGGCTGGTTCCCGAACTTGGCCGCAGCGCGTTCGCAGGCGCGAATCTTCGCGCGCTGCTCGACATGCGCGACGGCGTGGCGTTCGACGAGGATTATGCGAACCC